>NZ_JBJGXU010000220.1:0-269 GCF_045447305.1 Pseudomonas sp. D47
TGCGAAGCTGGCCCTTACGCAGAGATCGAGCACCTGCTGGTTTCATCCTCAAGTGCTGCGTGTCCTCGTGCTTGGCCAGGTAGCGCATTGCCTTATGTACCTTGCTACGAATGCGGGCATCCGTCCGATAGACCAACCCAATACCGAGATCATCCCCATAACGCTGCTTGCCAGCGTTACAGCTGTAGTAGTAACCCAGACCACGAGTAATGCGCTCCCACAACTGACCGACCTGTCGAGCCTTGTAGACGTCGCCATGCACCTTCGTC
>NZ_JBJGXU010000221.1:0-269 GCF_045447305.1 Pseudomonas sp. D47
AAGAAAGCGGGCTGCACTACAACCGCCATCGCTACTACAATCCAGATATTGGTCGTTACCTGACGCCTGACCCAGTGAAGCTGGCCGGTGGGATCAACGCGTACCAGTACGCGCCCAACCCGACGGGGTGGGTGGACCCAACGGGGTTAAGCGCCAACTGTCCACCTAAAGGTAGGAAAACTCTAACATGTGACAAACCTGCCGAACCCTCTACACCGGAGGTTTCAAGGAATGGTGCTTTCAAACAAGCTAAAGTCGATGCAGGAGTT
>NZ_JBJGXU010000222.1:0-267 GCF_045447305.1 Pseudomonas sp. D47
ACCTGATATTTGAAACTGAACTCAATCTAATGTGGGAGCTGGCTTGCCTGCGATGGCATCAACTCGGTGTACTTGATGGACCGAGGTGCCTGCATCGCAGGCAAGCCAGCTCCCACAGAAAAGCAGAGCACTGCAGTGCTGGCAGCCAAGCCCGCTCCCACAGTTGGATCTCGGTACATCAGACAGAGAGTGTGCTGCTGTGCTGTTGCCCTGCTTTTGCTTCAACCACTCAGGTCGGCTACTAGGCCGCCGTGCTTTTGCTCTTGA
>NZ_JBJGXU010000223.1:0-265 GCF_045447305.1 Pseudomonas sp. D47
TTGGCGCAGCGGTTGGTGGTTGCGGGTGATTCGGTGGTTTGGACGGATCATGAGAATCGCAGTACTGAGTTTCCGTTGCCTACTGCTGCTCGACCAGCAATCACTAATAGCTTGGCCGAAGCGGCGATTTACTTAGGGTCGCTGCCTGATGAGTTGGTGCTGGCTCAGGCGTCACGGTTTTATCACTTTCGCGACGGTGTGCTGACGGCGATCAGCGATGCGTATGACAACCGGCTGCGGGTTTCTCGTGATCGTTCCGGTCGGA
>NZ_JBJGXU010000224.1:0-261 GCF_045447305.1 Pseudomonas sp. D47
TGCGATGACGGTGTGTTAGTCAATAAATCATCGACTGATGTACGGTCATCGCAGCATAGGTATCTACACATCTTTTTATGGGTTGAGTTCTTTGGTTGTCGTGGGGGCGCTGGGTACATATCCGTTGCTGCGGTAACGGCTACCTAGGGTTCCGCCCTTACGGCCAGCCCTTTCAAGGTCTTTGGAAAAAGCCTCAAAAAATGATCATTTTTTGACCAAGAGAGAGGCTGACTGAACCAAATTCAACTCGTTTTTTTCTTA
>NZ_JBJGXU010000225.1:0-256 GCF_045447305.1 Pseudomonas sp. D47
TCACCGCCAAGGCCATCTCTGCTTTTGCGCCCTCCAACTGGCGCAACAGGAAACGACCATTCCCAAATAGCCATTGCTTGAGGTTTCCGAAAGGGTGCTCAACGATGGATCTTCGGTTGGCCATCATCTGCGGATGCGCCAGCATTCGCTGCTCCATTCGCTCAAAGGCTTCCTCATGGGCATGGCGTGAGACATAGTGACGTTGGGCGCCAGTGCACTGGGATTTGAGCAGGCAGGCAGCGCAGTCACTGACATT
>NZ_JBJGXU010000226.1:0-244 GCF_045447305.1 Pseudomonas sp. D47
CCAAGGCGGCCTGACAGCCGACCTGATATTTGAAACTGAACTCAATCTAATGTGGGAGCTGGCTTGCCTGCGATGCAGACACCTCGGTCTATCAAGTACACCGAGTTGATGCCATCGCAGGCAAGCCCGCTCCCACAGTTGGATCTCGGTACATCAGACAGAGAGTGTGCTGCTGTGCTTTTGCCCTGCTTTTGCTTCTACCACTCAGGTCGGCTACTAGGCCGCCGTGCTCTTGCTTTTGATC
>NZ_JBJGXU010000227.1:0-240 GCF_045447305.1 Pseudomonas sp. D47
TGGGCGTGCAGGCGGTTTTGCTCGTCGTAGTGGTAATGACTGAGGAGCTGGCCTTGTTGGCGTTGATGCTCGCGGCCGGTTTTGAATAGGTGGGAGGTTAGCAGCGCACCATTTAACTCGACGGTGGCGAGGTGGCCGCCTTTGTCGTGGTTGAAGGTGAGACGATTGTTGTCCGGCAGGCGCAGGTTTTTCAGCTGGCCGCACGCGTCGTAGCCGTAGCGCAAGGTGCCCCAGCCTTGG
>NZ_JBJGXU010000228.1:0-237 GCF_045447305.1 Pseudomonas sp. D47
CACCGCCAAGGCCATTTCTGCTTTTGCGCCCTCCAACTGGCGCAACAGGAAACGACCATTCCCAAATAGCCATTGCTTGAGGTTTCCGAAAGGGTGCTCAACAATGGATCTTCGGTTGGCCAGCATTCGCTGCTCCATTCGCTCAAAGGCTTCCTCATGGGCATGGCGTGAGACATAGCGACGTTGGGCGCCAGTGCACTGGGATTTGAGCGGGCAGGCAGCGCAGTCACTGACATC
>NZ_JBJGXU010000229.1:0-231 GCF_045447305.1 Pseudomonas sp. D47
ACCCAAGAAAGCGATGCCCGAATGATGCGCACGCCCAAAGGGCCGCGGGTGGCTTACAACGTACAAACCGCCGTGGACGCCGCACATTGCCTGATCCTGCACCATGAAGTGACCCAGGATGGCGATGACCGCAAGCAACTCGAGCCAATGGCCAAGGCCTCAAAAGAACATCTGGAACAAGATGCCCTGAGCGTGACAGCCGATGCTGGCTACTCCAACGGCCAGCAGTTT
>NZ_JBJGXU010000023.1:0-86566 GCF_045447305.1 Pseudomonas sp. D47
AGTGAGGGCATGCCGAGCCTAGGCGAGGCACCGAGTGGTGGGGCAAGAGCCCTTTTGGTTACTTTTGGGGCTCTTTTCCAAAAGTGACCCGCTGTAAGAGCGGAACCATAAGCAGCCGTTACCGCAGCAACGGATATGTACTCAATCTACCTAAACCATCACAGGCTAAAAGCAACACAAAAAGTTGCGTAGATACCCATGGCCATAGCAGGCAAGCCACCTCCCACATTTTAAAGTGTGTTCATGCTGCAAATGCAGGCCGAGCCGCCACTTGCTCCGTCTCCGGCAACGGCCCAAACAACGCCTTCTGCACCGCCTGCTGCGCCTGGAACGCCAGCGCCGCGCGTTCCTGCCCGGCACAGGCAATTGGCGTGAGCACATGGATTTCCACATCACCCTGGTCATTGGCAAACAGGCGCATCAGGTGCGAGAGCAAATCATCGTCGCCAATAAACGGCGCCAGCGGGTCCACTTGCCCATCGCGCAGATAACGAATCGCCACCGGTTGCAGCGACACATCGGCATCAATCGCACTGGCCAGTAAACGCCCGTGAAAGGTGCGCAGACTGCGCCCGTCGGTGGTGGTGCCTTCGGGGAACATCAGCAGCGGGTGCTGGTGTTCCAGGTGGCGAGTCATCTGCTTGCGGATGAGCTGGCTGTCGCCCGAACCCCGGCGGATAAACAGGCTACCAGCCTTCGCTGCCAACCAACCCGCCACCGGCCAGGTGCGCACTTCGGCCTTGGACAAAAATGACAGCGGCGTGACCATGCCCAGCAACGGGATGTCGGTCCAGGACACGTGATTGCTCACCCACAGCATCGGCGTTTGCGGCAACTCACCGTGCACCGTCACGCGAAAGGGCAGGGCGTGGGTCAGCCGCGCCATGAAAAACCGCGACCAACGCTGGCGCCGTACCATCGAGTTGGCCACGCCCAAACGCTCGAACACACCAAACACACTGGCCATGCTCAAGCCCAGCGCCACCACCAGCAGCACGCGGGCAATGCGCCCGTACACGCGCAGGCGGCTCATCACATGGCCGCCTTGAAGTGGCGGGCGTAACGCGGGCACAGCTCGTCGCGCTTGAGCAGGATAAATACGTCGGCTACTTGGAAATCTTCATCCCAGCACGGCTCGCCGCAGATCTTCGCGCCCAGGCGCATATACGCCTTGAGCAGCGGCGGCATTTCCGCGATCACGTTGGACGGCAGATCCAGCGCCGGCAGCGGCTTTTTCGGCTCGGCGCGCAGGTGTTCGTTGCACAGGTAGCGTTCGCGCAGGCGCTGCATGATCGCGTGGGCTTGGATGCCGCCGTCGTGCATCGGGATGCTCGCGCAGCCCATCAAGTAGCTGTAGCCGCCTTGATTCAACACTTCGGCCAACTCGCCCCACAACACGGCGATGGTGCCGCCGTTGCGGTAGGCCGGGTCGACGCACGTGCGGCCGATCTCCAGGATCGGGCCTTGCAGATGCAGCAGGCCGTGCAGGCTGAATTCTTCTTCGCTGTAGAACCGGCCCAAGGTGCTGGCCGCCTGGTGGTCGAGCAAACGGGTGGTGGCGACCAGTCGACCGCTGTTCAAATCCCGCACGCCAATGTGGCTGCAGTGAACATCATAGTCATCCATGTCCAGACCCAGTTCCGCGCCTTTCAGCTTGGCGTTGAACTCGCCGCTGAACACGTTGAACCGCAGGGCCTGAGCTTCCTGCAGCGCCTGTGCGCCAACCAGGCGTTCGGCTTGCAGACGGCGTTCATTGCCGGTGTCGCTGATGCGGGCGATCTGAGTCATGGCGAATCTCCGAGTGCCGGCCACGTTTCGGCCGGTCGACTTGTTTGTCCAAACTCAGGCTATGTAGGCTCGGTGTCAGCGCCATGAAGTTACGGTGACGCTTAGATGACAGCCCCCGATGTAGCAAATCTGTCATGCGCCTCGGCTAGGCTCGCGGGCTTGAATGCCCCCTTGAGTTTGCGTCCATGGTCCGAGGCTTGTTGTGCGTTGCCCTGCTGTTCTTCACCGTTGCCGCCCATGCCGAAACCTGGCCTGACAAGGACTGGGCCCAGGGCACAGCACTCTCAGGACCCGCTGTCGATGCTCTGAATGCCTATGCGTTCCCAACCCGTGACGACGCCACCCGCCAAGGCATTCGCACTGACGCGCTGCTGGTGATCCGCGACGGCGAAGTCATCTACGAACGCTACGCCGCGCCCACCACCGCCAGCACGCCGCACCTGACTTGGTCGGTGAGCAAAAGTCTGATGGCCACGGTGCTCGGCGTGGCCTATGGCGAAAGCCGCTTCAAACTCACCGACCCCGCCGCACGCTTCTACCCGCCGATGAAACAACACCCCAAAGTCACCCTGGCCGACTTGCTGCACTGGGCCTCGGGCCTCGACTGGCAAGAAGACTACGAATACGCCCCGCTGAAATCCTCCGTCGTGGCGATGCTCTACACCCGTGGGCGCGCCGACATGGCCGAGTTCGCCGCCGACACCGAGGCTGTCGCCGCACCGGGCCAGGCCTTCCGCTACTCCAGCGGCGACAGCAACATCCTGTCCGCCGCCCTCAAAGGCATGCTCGGCCACAAGGCCTATATGAGTTACCCGTGGGACGCACTGTTCAAGCCGCTGGGCATCCACAACGCCATCTGGGAAACCGATGCCGACGAAACCTTCGTCGCCTCCTCTTACGCCTACCTCACCGCCCGCGACCTGGCGCGCGTCGGCCTGCTGATGGCGCGTGACGGCCGTTGGGGCGATCAGCAATTGCTGCCCAAAGAGTGGGTCGCCTTCAACCGCAAGCCCTTCGACAACTACAAACCCGGCCAGGACGAAGCCGTGCCCGGCGGCCAATGGTGGCTAAACCTCGAAGTGCAAGGCGCACCCCGCCCGTGGCCCGCCGCCCCCGCTGACACCTTCGCCGCCCTCGGCCACTGGGGCCAGGCGCTGTTTGTGATACCCGACAAACACCTGGTGATCGTGCGCTACGGCGATGACCGCGACGGCAGCTACCGCCATAACGAACTGCTCAAACGCGTGCTTGCGGCGGTGCAACCATGATTCGTCGTCACCCGTTTATCAGCGTTTTTCTGCTGCTGTTACTCGCCTTGTTCGGCTGGGTGTGGCATGAGCGCGTCAACCTGCAAGCCTTCCCCGACATCATCGCGGCGTATACGGCCAAGGAGTACTGCTCGTGCCGGTATGTGGAGAACAATCCGGCGGAGTATTGCCTGGGGTATGTGAAGCAGTACGTGCCGACCAGTGCGTTTACCGATAAGCCGCAGCGCAGTGAAGTGACGGCGAGTGGGTTGGGGCGCACGCATACGGCGCGCTGGCTAGGTGATCGCCAAGGCTGCCGCCTGAATCCCTGACACACCCCAAATCCCCTGTGGGAGCTGGCTTGCCTGCGATGGGCATAGGTATCTACGCAACGCTTTGTGTGGTGCTGAGCTTGTGATGGGTTTAGGTAGATTGAGTACATATCCGTTGCTGCGGTAACGGCTTCGTATGGTTCCGCTCTTACAGCGGGTCACTTTTGGCAAACGCCCCAAAAGTAACCAAAAGGTCTTTGCCCCACCACTCGGTGCCTCGCTAAGGCTCGGCATGCCCGCACTCCGGCCCGGTTCCGCGGGTCGCCGCGATGGGCCATCCCTGGCCCAGCGCGGCTAAACCGGCATCCCTGCCGGTTTACCCGCTCCACCGTGCCTGCGTTCGGCCATCGTGGTTAACGGGGCCTGTCAGATCAAGATCAAAATCTACAGCACGGCGGCCTAGTAGCCGACCTGAGTGGTTGAAGCAAAAGCAGGGCAAAAACAGGGCAAAAACAGATCAGAAGCAGAGCTGCTTTTCTGTGGGAGCTGGCTTGCCTGCGATGCAGACACCTCGGTACATCAGTAAGACACAGCTGATGCCTTCGCAGGCAAGCCAGCTCCCACATTTGTCCGAGTACACACATCTACCTGATGTACTGAGCTCAAAATGTGGGAGCGGGCTTGCTCGCGAATGCGGTGGGCCATTCACCAGATACATCAACTGACACACCGCCATCGGGAGCAAGTCGAACCGTCGCACCGCCCCTCCCACAATTCAACCCAGTCCAGTTTCCAGGATCAGGTCGGCTGTCAGGCCGCCGTGCTGTAGATCTTGATCTTGATTTTGATCTTAGGCGCCCCGTTAAACCACGCTGGCCGAACGCAGGTATTACGGAGCGGGTAAACCGGCAGGACGCCGGTTTAGCCGCGACGGGGCAGGGACGGCCCGTCGCGGCGGCCCGCGGAGTAATGCCGGAGAGAGGGCACACCGAGCCGGAGGCGAGGTGCCGAGTGGTGGGGCAAGAGCCCTTTTGGTTACTTTTGGGGCTCTTTTCCAAAAGTGACCCGCCGTAAGGGCGGAACCCATTTCAGCCGTTACCCAAACAACGGATATGTACCCAGCGCCCCCCACGACAACCGCAGATGTGTAGATACCTATGCTGCGATGACAGCGGCACAAACAACAGTGATGTTGACTGACCTCCCGCTGTCGCAGGCAAGCCAGCTCCCACATTAGATGTGCGCTAACTGCCCTCAGGTTCCACCCAGTGGAACCACCTTTGATTGTCCTCCCGCCCACATCGCGGTTAGCTGGCGATGTGTCGCCAACAAGAACGGGAACACCCCGCCTGTGAGGAGAATCACCATGCGCCCACACCAGCACATTCTGGATTGGCTCAGCGACGTCGCCAGCGACTTGCACGCCGTGCGTCAGGACATCCACGCCCACCCCGAACTCGGCTTTGAAGAGAACCGTACCTCGGCGCTCGTCGCGCAAGCCTTGAAAGGCTGGGGTTATGAAGTACACACCGGCATCGGCAAAACCGGTGTAGTCGGCGTGCTGCGCAATGGCAGCAGCCCGCGCACCCTCGGCATTCGTGCCGATATGGACGCCTTGCCCATCATCGAAAATACCGGCGCGGCCTACACCAGCCAGCACGCCGGCTGCATGCACGCCTGCGGCCACGACGGCCACACCACCATGCTGCTCGGTGCCGCGCGTTACTTGGCGGCGACGCGGCAATTCGACGGCACCGTGAACCTGATTTTCCAACCCGCTGAAGAAGGCCAGGGCGGCGCCGAGGCTATGTTGGCGGACGGTTTGCTGGAGCGTTTCCCGTGCGATGGCCTGTTCGGCATGCACAATATGCCGGGCTTGCCGGCCGGGCATCTAGGCTTGCGAGTCGGGCCGATGATGGCCTCCCAGGACTTGCTCACCGTGACGCTGGAAGGCGTCGGCGGCCACGGCTCCATGCCGCATTTGAGCGTGGACCCGTTGGTCGCGGCCGCGAGTATGGTCATGGCGTTGCAGACGGTGGTGGCGCGCAATATCGACACCCAGGAAGCCGCCGTGGTCACGGTCGGCGCGCTGCAAGCGGGCCAGGCGGCCAACGTGATTCCTCAGCAAGCCCTGTTGCGCTTGAGCCTGCGCGCGCTCAACCCCAAGGTGCGCGAACAGATGCTGGAACGGGTCAACGCGATTATCCAGACCCAGGCCGCGAGCTTCGGCTGCACGGTGCAGATCGAACACCGCCCGGCCTACCCGGTGCTGGTCAACCACGCCGAAGAAACCGAATTCGCCCGGCAAGTCGGCGTCGCCTTGCTCGGCGCCGATGCGGTGGACGGCAACACCCGCACGCTGATGGGCAGCGAAGACTTCGCCTGGATGCTGCAACGCTGCCCCGGCAGCTACCTGTTTATCGGCAACGGCGTGTCGCGGCCGATGGTGCATAACCCCGCCTATGACTTTAACGACGACATCCTGCTGACCGGCGCCGCCTATTGGGGCGCGCTGGCCGAGAGCTGGCTCAAGCCTGCCTGACGACCTCACCTTTTCTGCCGCTGGCCCCTTTCCCTTATTGGTTGAATGGAGTGTTCCTCATGCAGATTTCAAAACCCGGTGTTTCCCGCACCCAACAGGTGGTGGCGGCCGTGATCGGCAATGCGCTGGAATGGTATGACTTCATCGTTTACGGCTTTCTGGCCAGCATCATCGCTCGGCAGTTTTTCCCGTCGCAGGATGAGTACGCTTCGCTGTTGATGGCCTTGGCCACCTTTGGCGTGGGCTTTTTCATGCGTCCGGTGGGCGGCGTCCTGTTGGGGATTTACGCCGACCGCAAAGGCCGCAAGGCAGCGATGCAACTGATTATCCGGCTGATGACCGTGTCCATCGCGCTGATCGCCTTCGCGCCTAATTACGCCGCTATCGGAATGGGCGCGCCGCTGCTGATCGTGGTGGCGCGCATGCTTCAGGGCTTTGCCACCGGCGGTGAATACGCGAGTGCCACGGCGTTTTTGGTGGAAAGTGCTCCGGCCCATCGCAAGGGCTTGTATGGCTCGTGGCAGTTGGTGGGGCAGTGCCTAGCGGTGTTTGGCGGCGCGGCGATGGTGGCGTTGGTCACGCATTTCTTTTCCCCCGAAACCCTCGACCTGTGGGGCTGGCGCGTGCCGTTCGTGTTGGGTTTGCTGATCGGCCCGGTGGGGTTGTGGATTCGCCGGCACATGGAGGACCCCGAGGAATTCATCGAAGCGCGCAAGCAGGCGACCGGCCCGGCGCCGAGCTTGATGGACGTGATTCGCGAGCATCGGCGCAGCATCCTCGTCTCCATGGGTTTGGCCTGCGGGGCGACGGTGTCGTTTTACGTGGTGCTGGTGAACATGCCGACCTTCGCCCACAAGAGCCTCGGCTTGCCGCTGGACCAAGTGTTGATGGTGCAGATGTTTGCAGTGGCGTTGATGACCGTGGTGATTCCGCTGTCCGGCCTGCTTTCGGATCGCCTGGGACGGCGGCCGGTGTTGATGGCCTTCACCCTGGCGTTCTTCGTGATGGTCTACCCGTTGTATGCGTGGGTGGCCGCGGCGCCGTCCATCGAACGCTTGCTGGTGATGCAAGTGATGCTGTGCACGGCCATCGGCGGCTTCTTCGGCCCGGCGCCGACGGCATTGGCCGAGCAGTTTCCCATCGAGGTACGCTCGACCGGCGTCTCGGTCGCCTATAACGTGGCCGTCATGGTGTTTGGCGGCTTTGCGCCGTTGATCGTGACCTGGCTGACCAAAGTGCTCGGTACGCCGGTTGCGCCAGCGTTTTACGTGTTGTTCGCTTGCGTGCTGACGCTGCTGGGCACTTACTGCATGCATGAGGCCCCGCGGGCGAAAAAACCGCTGCCGTTTTCAAGTGAGGTGAAGCCTTGAGCATTGTTGATTGGGATGCCACGCAGCTGTCGCGAGCGATCCATGCGCGGCAGGTGTCGTGTGAAGAGGTGATGCAGGCGTACCTGGCGCAGGTCCAGCGTTTCAACCCAAGCGTCAATGCGCTGGTGTCGTTGCGCGATGCCGATGACGTGCTGGCTGAGGCCCGCGCCTGTGATCGCGAGCTGGACCAGGGCCAGTCGCGCGGCTGGATGCACGGCATGCCCCAGGCGATCAAGGACCTGGCGGCCACCCAGGGCTTGCGCACCACCTTGGGCTCGCCGTTGTTTGCCGAGCATGTGCCGACCGAGGACGCCATCAGCGTGGCACGCGTGCGGGCCAGTGGCGCGATCATCATCGGCAAGACTAACGTGCCGGAGTTTGGCCTCGGCTCGCACACCTACAACACCTTGTTCGGCACCACCGGCAATGCGTATGACCCACGCCTGGCCGCCGGCGGCAGCAGTGGTGGGGCGGCAGTGGCGCTGGCGCTGCGTATGCTGCCGGTGGCTGATGGCAGCGACATGATGGGCTCGCTGCGCAACCCGGCGGCCTTCAACAACGTGTTTGGCCTGCGCCCATCACAAGGGCGCGTGCCCCATGGGCCGATGCCGGAACTGTTTGTACAGCAACTCGGCACCGAAGGCCCGATGGGCCGTAGCGTGACGGATGTGGCGCGGTTGCTGAGCATCCAGGCCGGTTACGACCCTCGGGTGCCGTTGTCCTCCAAGGACGACCCAAAGGTACTGGGCCAACCCTTGCAGCGCGACTTCAAGGGCGCGCGCCTCGGCTGGCTGGGGGATTACAACGGCTACCTGGCGATGGACGACGGCGTGCTGAGCCTGTGTGAATCTGCCCTCGCTGATTTCGCCACACTGGGCTGCGAAGTGGAAAGCTGCCAGCCGGACTTTTCCATGGCGCGCCTATGGCGCAGTTGGTTGGTGCATCGCCATTGGCTGGTGCACGGCAACCTCGGCGCGGCCTACGCCAACCCGCAAAAGCGCGCATTGCTCAAACCTGAGGCGCAATGGGAAGTGGAGGGAGGCCTGGGCTTGAGCGCCCAGCAGGTGTATCAGGCGTCGGTGGACCGCAGCGAGTGGTACCGCGCCTTGGCCAAGCTGTTCCAGCGTTACGATTTCCTGTTGCTGCCCACCGCCCAAGTGTTCCCTTTCGATGCACAACAACCCTGGCCGCGCCTCGTGGGCGGGCGTGAAATGGACACCTATCACCGTTGGATGGAAGTGGTGATCGGCCCCACGCTCGCCGGTCTGCCGAGCATGAGCATCCCCGTGGGCTTCAACCCGCAGGGTCTGCCCATGGGCTTGCAAATCATCGGCCCGGCCCAGGCCGACCGGGCGGTGCTGCAATTGGCTTACGCCCATGAACAGCTGACGCAGTGGGTGCAGCGCCAGCCGCCGGCGTGTCTTGAATCGACGCGTTGAGCGGCAATCGGGCCTGTATTTTGCTGCGAACAATGATCATCCACCGGCAACAGGGAGATCGAACATGGAGACAGGCACCGTCAGGTCGGTTGAGCGCGCACTCGCCATCGTCGAGCTGCTCGGCGAACACCAGGCCTTGGGGCTGGAGGAGTTGCATTACCTGACGCGCCTGCCCAAGGCCACGGTGTCGCGCATGTTGTTGACCTTGCAGGACCAAGGCTGGGTCTATCGCGGCCTCAGCGATCGCCGTTACCGACTGCGCGCCCAGCGCTTGTTCGGTGACACCCAGCAACGCTTCAAGCGCCAGGTGGTGGAAAGCGCCGCGCCCTGGCTGTTGGAGCTCAGCGAGCGCACCGGGTTGGTGGTGGATTTATCCTGCTTCGATGGCGAGCGCCTGGAAGTCATGGAGAGCGCGATTCCCAACGTGTTGCGCAAGCTGTACCCAAACAATTGCCAGATCGTCGGCCAGCACGCCAGCCTGTTTCACTCGGCAATGGGCAAGGCGTGCCTGACGCAATTGCCCCCGGAGGAGGTGCAACGCCTCGCAGGCCGTGATCATGTAGCGGCCGATGAGCAGGTGCATACCTGCGAGCAAACCCAGCATCAAGGGTTCGGCCAGCGCACCGAAGGCTATTGGGAATACACGGTGCGCCTGCCGTTCCTGATTCGCGCGGTGGCCTTGCCGGTGCAGGCCAATGGGCGGCTGGTGGGCAGCATGGCGTTGCACTGGCCGATGCATCAGGCGCCGGTGGAGCGCGTATTGAACCTGCACATGGCCAGTCTGGAAGCGACAGTGCGCGATGTGCAGCGGGCGTTGATCTGATAATCGCCGCCGAACCAATGTGGGCGCAGGCAAGCCAGCGCCCACCCTGATCGGCTTTGTCAGTTGCATTGCGCCCGGCACCCGGCACAGTTAAGGTTCATCCAGGTTTTTTGCCCCATGAGTTTCTATGTTCAATGTCAAACCCCTGGCCTTCACACTGCTGACTTGTGCCGCACTGCCCGCCCACGCCAACTGGTACCTGGATAACGAATCCTCACGCCTGTCGTTCGTCACCACCAAAAACACCGAGATCGCCGAAGTGCATCGTTTCCTGGTGTTGCACGGCAAGGTCGACAGTCAGGGCGCGGCGCAACTGCAAGTGGAGCTGGAGTCGATCAACAGCGGCATCCCGCTGCGCGATGAGCGCATGCGCAATGATCTGTTTCAGATCAAGACTTTCCCCGAAGCGCTGATCAGCGCGCAGATCAATCTGCAGCCCATCAACGACCTGGCCCCCGGCGCGCAGTTGGAGTTGCGCCTGCCATTGAGCGTCACCCTGCACGGCAAGACCCAAACCTACAGCGCGGAGCTGTTGGCCACGCGCCTGGATGACCGGCGCTTTCAGGTGGTGACCCTGGAGCCGGTGGTGTTGCATGCCGAGGATTTCGAGCTGGCGCCGGGCGTGGCGATGCTGCGCAAGGCCGCGGGGCTCAAGTCGATCAGTTTGTCGGTGCCGGTGGGTGCGGTACTGATCTTTACGGCGCGCTGACGTGGGCGGCGCAGTGTTCCCGTGGCGCAGCGCCAACCGTTTCGAGTTGTTGATCGACGGGCCGAGCTTTTTCCCGCAGATGCTGGTGGGCATTGCCCGCGCTGAGCAGCAAGTCGATTTGGAGTTGTACCTGGTGGAAGCCGGAGCCTGTGCCGATGCCATGGTTCAGGCGTTGGTGCTGGCGGCCGAGCGCGGTGTGCGGGTGAGCTGTTTGTTTGATGATTACGGCAGCCTGGCCTTTACCTTGGGCTTGCGTAAGCGCCTGACCGACGCGGGCGTGCAGCTGCGTTTCTACAATCGCCTGAGCTGGCGGCGTTGGATGCGCAATCTGTACCGCGACCATCGCAAGCTGTTGCTGATTGACCAGAGCATCGCCGTGGTGGGCGGAACCGGCGTGACCGATGAATTCTGGACACCGGGGCAAGACACCGCCGAGTGGCATGAAGTGATGGTGCAAATCAGCGGGCCGCTGGTGCTCGACTGGCAGGCGCTGTTCGACCGCCAATGGCATGCCAATGCGGCGCGGCGGGAGTGGAAGCCCGCCACCCATTTCGGTTTGTCGCGCTTGCCCAAGGTGCCGGCGACCGGGCCGGGCCTGGGGCGCGTCGCGTATGCCGATGCCCGTCAGCACCGCGATATTTTGCAGTCGCTGATCCGCGCGTTGAACAGCAGCCAGCAGCGTATCTGGCTGGCCACGCCGTATTTTCTGCCGACCTGGAGCGTACGGCGTGCCTTGCGCCGCGCGGCTGGTCGTGGGGTCGATGTGCGTTTGCTGCTCACCGGCCCGCGCACCGATCACCCCTCCGTGCGTTACGCCGGGCACCGTTACTACCCGCGTTTGCTGCGGGCGGGCGTGCAGATTTTTGAGTACCAGCCGTGTTTCCTGCACCTGAAAATGGTGTTGGTGGATGACTGGGTGAGCATCGGCTCGTGCAATTTCGACCACTGGAATTTGCGCTTCAACCTGGAAGCCAACCTGGAAGCGTTGGACCCAGCGTTAACGCTGGCCGTGGCCGGTAGTTTCGAGCGCGATTTTACCCAGAGCCAGGCGGTGAGCCTGCAGGCGTGGAAGTCGCGGCCGTTGTGGCGGCGGGTGAAGCAGCGGGTGTGGGGATGGATTGATCGGTTGGTGGTAAATCTGTTGGATCGGCGGGGGTAGGGCACCCCCGCCTTTTGTTCAAAACTGCAGCGAATACTGCGCCGTGATGCTTTGGTCCCGCGTGCGTTCACCGCGTTGTTGGCTGAAACCGAAGTCCAACGTGCTGTCGCGTGTCAGGCGTGCGGTGGCGCCCAGTTCCAGTCGGGTGCTGAGGCGATCCAACGGTGCGCCGCTGACACTCATCACCCGCCCGCCGTCCCAAGCTGCCTGAGTGGTGGGTTGCAGGTCGCCGCTGGCATGGGTGTAGGCCAGGCCGCCGCGCAGGCTCAGCCATGACGGGCCGATCTGCGCCTTGCCCAGGTCTATGTTGACGCGCACGCCACCGGTGGTCAGGTTGACGTTTTCTTTCGAGCGTTTGCCCTTCAGTGCGGCCATGCCACCGCGTTCTTTGAAGCCTTCGCTGCGCTGTTGCACATTGGCCAGTTGCAGGTACGGCTGCCAGTCCCAGAAGTCATGGCTGAACGTGTAGTTGGCCTCGGCAAATGTCTGCACGGTGCGGCTGGCGTACTTGGCGCTCAGGCGGTTCTCTACGCCAGGGAAGCTGACGCGGCGTTTTGTCTCGATTTCATGTTGTGCATACGCGATGCCGCCGTAGAGACCAAAAGCGTCCCAGTTGTGGCCCGCGTGCAGGCCCAGTTGATAGGTGTCGACACTCGCCTTGCCACGCGCTCCGGTCTTCACCTCGGTTTGACTGCTGGCGGCAACTACACCCAGGCGTGTGCCTTGTTCCAGTGTGTGATCGAACCCAAGCAGCAGGCCCGTGCTGTTGTGGGAAGTGCGTGCGGTGTTGCTGTCGCCTGCGAGCTGGCCGGACTGGCGCGGCAGTTGCACCCAGACACCTTGGTTCAGCGTCTTGGGCTGATTGCCGCGATTGCCTTGCGCGCTAAGTTGGCGGTCGAATGCCGCCTGACGCAACACGCGGCTGTTCTCGATCAGCACCGCCTGGGTGCTGGCATGCAATTCGCCGCTCAGTTGGTCGAGTGCCGAAGGTGCCTGCTCGGGAAACAGCGCGGTCAGGCGTTGCAGCAACGGCGAAGGCTGAGCCTCAGTATCCGCAGCATTGGCGACGGCGCGCTGGTTGGCGGTTTCCGCCGCCGATGCCAGTGACCGACCACGCCCGAATTCCACCAGCAAGGCGTTGCCTTGTTTGACCTGGGAAACGCTGAGGAAGGGCGAGAACTCGCGGCGGTCAATCGAAGTGAATTCGCCAGTCAACGCACCTTGGGCCTGGAGGATGCTGTAACGCTGGCCCAGGTAATAGTTGTTGGGTTGTGCGCTCAGGTACAGCGAGCCGCCATTGATAGATGCCTGGTTTTGCACCTGCAATTTGGCCGGCGCTGCCGGGCTGGCCAGCCCGGTCATCAGGGTTGAACCGGCGGCTTGTGTGTAGTCGCCCGCGACGGCCAGCGCACCGTTCAGGCGTAGGACGCCGCCGTCGATGTTGACGTCGCCCTTGAGCTGGTTGGTGCCGTCCAGCTCCAGAATACCTTCCTTGAGTGTGGCCCCGGCGAAGCTGTTATTGCCACTCAGGCGCAGCCAGCCGATGCCGGTTTTTTCCAGGCGGCCGGGGCCGCTGATGTCGTTGCGCCAATCGTCCCAGGCACCGCCTTGCCAGACGATGGCGCCGCCGGCAGGGCGGTCCATGTTGACGCTGGTATCGACCCGTAACTGGCCGGGGCCGTCGATGGCTTTTTTCAGGTTCATCAAGCCCCAGCCGTAGACGTCGTCCACGCCCGGTTCGCCGAGGTCGGTGGCGGTGGTCAGCAACACGTCGCGGATTTGCGGGTTGTCGAGGTAGGGGAAGCGTTGCATCAGCAGGGCCAACCCGCCGGTGACGTGGGGAGCGGCCATGGAACTGCCGGAACTTAGCATATAGCCTAACTCGGGTTTATCACCGGTCACTGCGAAACCATTGACACCATCGTCCTGGTCAAGGTGGTTTTCGGTTTGTATGGAACCTGCAACCCAGGATGAGTTGATATCCGTTCCGGGCGCGGCCAGGCACCAGTCTTTGCTGAAGCCGCAGCGCTTGGAATAGTCGCCCAAGGTCAGCTCTTTACTTAAGTTGACGACGGTCAACCAATAGGGCTCCAGCTCTGCAATGGCACGTGGCAGGCTGGGATGAAGCCCGGCGTTTGGCGCTGTTTGAGGGGATTCGTTGGCTGTGGTTACGTTGCCCGCTGACCATACTTGCAGCATCCCATACTTGATAGCGTTGTCTGCTATGGCCTTGAGTTCTGAATAAACGGAGGTTTCGGTTTCGCTTAATGCCAGGTCAAGCTCTGTTTCATTCGCAGGCGAAAATGCGCTCCCCCAACTGTTATTGACGACACGCACATTCTGACTGTGCAATTGGGCATAGGCGGTGTTTACCGCTGCATCTGTCGGAAGGGGCGCGCGCGAAATTGCTGTTATGGCAAGGGGGCCTCCCAGGTAGGTATTACCGTACTTGCGCACTGCACTCAAGTTAGCCGCGTAAGCCACACCGTGGACTCCGTAGCCATCACGATTGGCCAGTGCTGTGCCGGCAACGTGCGTGCCATGCGCGTCGTATGCAGTACCTACCACTCTGAGATATTCATCAAGTTGCTCACGGGTAAGGATGCCATCGGTAATAACTTCTTCAAGGGCGGCCAATGCTTCAGGTGGCAATGAGTCGATAACGGTTACCGCCGCGCGATCACCTTCGGTGTAGAAGCAGCCGTTCTCCAGCACGGTCCCACTCATGCAGCCGGTATCAGCCATAAGCACGCCGATGGCTGGCTTTCCGGCGAACTCACTATGGCGCAGGTCTGTTCCAGAATCGTAAACCCCTAATCGTATCCCGGCGCCACTCAACCCCCGTGCATACGCGTAATCAGCACCGACTGCGCCAAGGCCCCAGTTACTCTTGAACTCGTCACTGCGCCAACTGGCCGCATCGTGCAATCGGCCTTGTTCAACATAACTCGCGGCTTCAACAGGCATGCCCGACAGGCAGCCGAGCACAAAAAGGGCGATAGCATTTCGTTTGAACGATGATTGAGCGGGTGCCTTCTTGGCTGCCGCTTGGGCGTTTTTCGTGGGCGACATAGTCCACACACACCTGCAAAAAAATTGGGCTGATAGGGTGTGCGAGTGAGCAGGGGGAGTGATGTAGGATTAGGCTTGTATCGAGGAGTGAAAGTTAACTTTTACTGGCTACGGTGGGCCAGCGCGCAAGCCCCCTCTTTAAAAAAAGAGGGGGGCTGCAGGTATTACAGCAACTCGAACGTCTGCTGCTGCACATCCTGGGAGTCGAGCCCGATCTGTACATTGAACTCGCCCGGTTCTGCGGCGAACTTGAGTTGGGTGTTGTAGAACTTCAAGTCTTCCTCGGTGATGGTGAAGTGCAGCGTGCGCTCCTCACCGGCCTTGAGCATGACCTTCTGGAAGTTCTTCAGCTCTTTGATCGGGCGGATCATCGAGCCGGCCACGTCCTGGATATACAACTGCACCACGGTTTCGCCCTCGACCTTGCCGGTGTTTTTCAGCGTGACGCTGGCGTCGAGCTTGCCGGTCTTGTTCAGGGTGGTGGACGACAGCGCCATGTCCGACAGGCTGAACGTGGTGTAGCTCAGGCCATAACCGAACGGGAACAGCGGCCCGGTGGTGTCATCGAAGTATTGCGAGGTGTAGTTACCCGGCTTGCCTTGGGTGAACGGCCGGCCGATGGTCAGGTGGTTGTAGTAGGTCGGAATCTGCCCTACCGAACGTGGGAAGGTGATCGGCAGCTTGCCCGACGGGTTGTAGTCACCAAACAGCACGTCGGCGATGGCGTTGCCACCTTCGGTGCCGGCGAACCAGGTTTCCAGGATCGCGTCGGCCTGTTGGTTCTCTTCAAGAATCGACAGCGGGCGGCCGTTCATCAGTACCAGCACCAGCGGTTTGCCGGTGGCTTTCAAGGCTTTGATCAGGTCGCGCTGGCTCTGCGGGATGTTCAGGTCGGTGCGGCTGGAGGACTCGTGGGACATGCCACGGGACTCGCCCACAGCCGCCACCACCACGTCGGCATCCTTGGCGGCCTTCACCGCTTCGTCGATCAGCACCTGCGGGGAGCGGGTGTCATCCACCACTTCCGGGGCATCGAAGTTGAGGAAGTTGAGGTAGTCGACCACGGCCTTGTCGTTGGTGATGTTGGCGCCACGCGCGTAGATCACTTTGCCTTTTTCGCCGATCACCGCGTTGAGACCATCGAGCAGGGTCACCGATTGTGCCGGTTTGCCGGCGGCGGCCCAACTGCCCATCATGTCGATCGGCGCCTTGGCCAGCGGGCCGACCAGTGCGATGGTCGCGGATTTTTTCAGCGGCAGGGTGTTGTTCTGGTTTTTCAGCAGGACCAGGCTGCGGCGCGCGACATCCCGTGCGTCGGCACGGTGCAGGCGGCTCTCGGCATAGGTGTCGGCCGGGTCATCCTCGGCCTTGCCGATACGCAGGTACGGGTCTTTGAACAGGCCCATGTCGTACTTGGCGCCGAGCACTTCGCGTACGGCGTTGTCGATGTCGCTTTGCTCGATCTCGCCGGACTTGAGCAGCCCGGGCAATTCCTTGCCGTACAGCGAGTCGTTCATGCTCATGTCGATGCCGGCCTTGATCGCAAGCTTAGCGGCTTCACGCCCGTCCTTGGCCACGCCGTGCTTGATCAGCTCGAAGATCGCGCCGTGGTCACTCACGGCCAGGCCTTTAAAGCCCCAGTCTTTGCGCAACAGGTCGTTCATCAGCCAAGTGTTGGCGGTGGCGGGCACGCCGTTGATCGAGTTCAACGCCACCATCACGCCGCCGGCACCGGCCTTGATCGCCGCGTGGTAGGGCGGCAGGTAGTCCTGGTACATCTTGACCGGGCTCATGTCGACCACGTTGTAGTCGCGACCGCCTTCCACCGCGCCGTACAGGGCAAAGTGCTTGACGCTGGCCATGATGCTGTCGGCATTGGCCGCGCTTGTGCCCTGGAAGGCCTTGACCATCACTTCGGCAATGCGCGACGTCAGGTAGGTGTCTTCGCCGAAACCTTCGGAAGTACGCCCCCAGCGCGGGTCGCGGGAGATGTCGACCATCGGCGCAAAGGTGATGTCGAGGCTGTCGGCGGCGGCTTCCTGGGCGGCGATGCGCCCGGAGCGGCCGATGGCGTCCATGTCCCAGCTAGAGGCCAGGGCCAGGCTGATCGGGAAGATCGTACGGTGGCCGTGGATCACGTCGTAGGCGAAAAACATCGGGATCTTCAACCGGCTGCGCATGGCCGCGTCCTGCATCGGACGGTTTTCCGGGCGAGTGATCGAGTTGAAGGTGCCGCCGATACGGCCGGCGGCGATTTCCTTGCGGATCAGCTCGCGGGGCATTTCGGGGCCGATGCTGATCAGGCGCAATTGGCCGATCTTTTCATCCAGGGTCATCTGCTTGAGCAGGTCGCTGACGAAGGCGTCCTTGTCTTTAAGCGCAGCAGGCTTTGTTTCTGCCCAGACGGGGTGGGTGGCCAGAGTGGCAACAAGGCCGAGCAAACACAGCTTTTTCATGAATATCCTTTTTCGGCTCACTGCACAGCATCAAGAGAATGCCATCGGCCAAAATGTGGGGAGCGTCTATTGTTGTTCGGGTGTTGTTCAGATAAATGCAGCACACTCTGAACTCTTTTTCGCGCTGGGCATCTTTGTAGCTGATTGGCTCGACGCAATCCAGTGGTGGCGGATTATGCCCCAAGTGCGCGGTTTATAGGGTTAGTCGTCACATTCCATCTAGTTTGGGCAGGAGAAACACCATGCAAGCAGCACAAGGTTACCGCTGGGGCTTGAAAGCCGCGGCTTTGCTACTGATCAGCAGCGTGCTGAGCGGTTGCGGCATCAACACCATTCCCACCCTGGATGAACAGGCCAAGGCGGCCTGGGGCCAGGTGCAGAACCAGTACCAACGGCGTGCCGACCTGATCCCCAACCTGGTGGAAGTGGTCAAGGGCTACGCGGCCCATGAGCAAGACACCCTCACCGCCGTGATTGAGGCGCGGGCCAAGGCCACCTCGATCCAAGTAGATGCCAGCACCCTCGACAACCCCGAGAAACTCAAGCAGTTCCAGCAAGCCCAGGACGGTTTGAGCGGCGCCCTCAGCCGCTTGATGGTGGTGTCTGAGCGTTATCCGGACCTGAAAGCCAACCAGAACTTCCTGGCCCTGCAATCGCAACTTGAAGGCACGGAAAACCGTATTGCCGTGGCCCGTCGCGATTTCATCCAGGCCGTGCAGGCGTACAACACTGAAATCCGCACCTTCCCTGGCCGCCTGTGGCACAGCGTGATGTACAGCGACTTGCCGATCCGCGCCACGTTTGAAGCCACCAGCGCTGATGCCGATAAAGCGCCGCAAGTGAAGTTCAAATAACGCTGCGTTGAGGTGTCGATGCGTTTATTACGGATAGGCCTGGCGCTGTGGTTGCTGGCGTGCGTCGGTGCGGCCCAGGCGGCGCTGACGTTCCCGGCCCTGACTGGGCGGGTGGTGGACAGCGCCCAGATGCTCGACCCGGCAACGCGGGCGCAAATAACCCAGCAGTTGCAGGCGTTGGAGCAAACGTCCGGCGACCAGCTCGTGGTGGTCACCGTGCCCGACCTGCAAGGCGTGCCGATTGAGGACTACGGTTACCAATTGGGCCGCCAGTGGGGCATCGGCCAGAAGGGCAAGGACAACGGCGCGCTGTTGATCGTCGCCCGTGATGAGCGCAAATTGCGCATCGAAGTCGGCTATGGCCTGGAAGGCGTGCTGACCGATGCGCAGTCCTGGGTGATCATCAATCAGGTGATCGCGCCTAAGTTCAAGGCTGGCAATTACAGCCAGGGCATCAGCGACGGCGTCACGGCGATGGTGCAGGTGGTGGGCGGCGAGCCGCTGGCGGTGCCCGCGCATGTGGCGGATGCGAATTTCGCCAAGGACAACCCAGGGTTGTCCATCGGCTTGTTCATCCTGCTGATCGGCGTGTTGTGGCTGTGCAATCGCCTGGGCCTGCCGGTTGGCGCTATCCTCTTGGCAATCCTCAGCAGCAGTGGGCGCGGCGGCGGTGGCGGGGGAGGCGGCGGTGGTGGCTTCAGAGGCGGCGGCGGTGGTTTTGGCGGTGGCGGGGCCTCAGGTGGCTGGTAATGACAATAACTAGAACAGAGCATCGACAACCATGGCATTACTGAGTGAACACGAGCAGCGCCAAGTCGCCGAAGCGATTGCCCGGGTCGAGAAAACCACCGACGCCGAACTGGTCACGGTGCTGGCGGCCCGCGCTGACGATTACGCTTACATCCCGCTGCTGTGGGCCAGCCTGATCGCCTTGGTGGTGCCCGGCGTGGTGCATTACTTGTCGGGCTACTTGACCATGTACACCTTGCTGTTGGCGCAGTGGGCGACGTTTATCGTGTTGTGCCTGGTGTTTCGTTTGCCCAAGGTCACCACCCGCTTGATCCCGCGTTCGGTGCGTCATTGGCGGGCGTCCAACCTGGCGCGCCGGCAGTTCCTGGAGCAGAACCTGCACCACACGGTGGGCGGGACGGGTGTGCTGATTTTTGTCAGCGAGGCGGAACGGTATGTGGAGATCCTGGTGGACGAGGGTATTTCCAAACGGCTGGATGACGAGAGCTGGGATGGCATCGTCAAGGCGTTTACCCAGCAGGTGAAACAGGGGCAGACGTTGGCGGGGTTTATTGCGTGTATCGAGGCCTGCGGCGAGTTGCTCAAGGTGCATGTGCCGGTGACGCAGGCGCGTAATGAGTTGCCCAACCGCCTGATCGTGCTGGAATAGCCCACACCCCTCAGAACCCATGCGGGAACTGCTTTTCTGTGGGAGTCGGGCTTGCCTGCAATGGCATCAACTCGGTTGGCCTGATGGACCGAGGTGCCAGCATCACAGGCAAGCCACCTCCCACAGAAAAGCAGCTCCCGCATTTGATTTGCGGCGGCTGAGCGACCGTTGATCAAATAACCCCGTGCCCTGAAGCACTATCCCCCCTAAAATGCCCGGCATTCCCAGCCCGAGGCGTTTTTGTTCATGTCCGTCACCGCTCAACCTGCCCGCCCTGCGCCGGATCATCACGCCCAGTTCATCGAACTGCTGAGCGCAAGCCTGGCGCAGCATGCGTTTATCAAGCTGGTGCTGGCCAAGTACGTCGGCGAGGAAGCCGAGCTGCAACGGCTGATCATCAAGCCGGTAACGGTCAAGGAGCAGGCGTGCCTGTCGTTCGTCTACCGCTACAAGACCCGCGACATCACCAAGAACTTGCCCCTGGCCGACGGCGTTGCGGCGATTGCCGAGCTGCTGCCCGCGTCGTTCAAGAACGCGCACTTGCTGTCGCTGACCGACGAAGCACAGCTGGAATACAGCAAGAAGAACAAAAGCTCGTTGTTCAAAAGCAAGCCGCAGCAACTGCGTGAGGCGCCTTCCGCCGAGCACAACCGTGAGAAAAATCGCTTCCTCGACCTGAGCCGGCCGTTCCTCGCCGACCTAGGCGTGACCGACGCCAAGCAGGCGCTGATCCCGTCGATGTCGCGCAAGTGGAAGCAGATCAACAAGTTCATCGAAGTGTTCAGCCATGCGCTGACCTCGTCACCCTTGAAACTGGACCAACCCGTGCGGGTCGCCGATTTCGGTTCGGGCAAGGGCTACCTGACCTTCGCCATTCACGATTACCTGCGCAACACCCTCAAGGCTGAGGGCGAAGTGACCGGCGTGGAGCTGCGCGAAGACATGGTGACCCTGTGCAACACCGCCGCCGCGCGCCTGGAACACCCGGGGCTGGTGTTCAAGTGCGGTGATGTGCGCAGCGTGGCGCCGAGCGAGTTGGACGTGATGATCGCGCTGCATGCCTGCGACATCGCCACCGACTACGCGATCCACACCGGCATCCGTTCCGGCGCGTCGATCATCATGTGCTCGCCGTGCTGCCACAAACAGATTCGCCTGCAGATCCAGAGCCCGGTGCTGCTCAAACCGATGCTGCAATACGGCCTGCACCTGGGCCAACAGGCGGAAATGGTCACCGACAGCCTGCGTGCGTTGTTCCTTGAGGCCTGCGGTTATGAGACCAAGGTGTTCGAGTTCATCTCGTTGGAACATACCAACAAGAACAAGATGATCCTCGCGGTCAAACGCAACGAGCCGGTGGACAACGCGCAACTGCTGGAGAAAATCCAAGCGCTGAAGGCGTTCTACCACATCACCGAGCACTGCCTGGAAACCTTGCTGCGCGCGGATGGTTATTTGAGCTGAGCACAGCACCAAAAATGTGGGAGCTGGCTTGGGTGGGAGCTGGCTTGCCTGCGATGCAGGCAACTCGGTCTTTCAGGTAAACCGAGGTGATGCGATCGCGGGCAAGCCCAGCTCCCACACACGCCAGCTTTCACATTAGATAGTGCTTGGCTTGGGAGCCGGCGCAGGCTGCACCGCCGTCTTGCGCCCCAGCATCACCGTCACGATCACCCCACAGGCAAACACCCACGTAATCGGCTCGATATGTTCACCAAAGAACAACGCCGAAAACGCGATGGTGAAGAAAATCTGCAGCAGTTGAATCTGGCTGACCCGCGCAATTCCGCCCATGGCCAACCCGGCGTACCAGGCAAAGAACCCCAGGAACTGCGAGAACAGCGACACATACCCAAACGCCCACCAGGTGCGCATCGAAATCGCGCCTTGGTGCTGCGCCGCCAGGTACCACACCGGGCCGATCAGCACCGGTGTCGACAGCACCAGCGCCCAGCAGATCACTTGCCAGCCACCCATCTCCTTCGCCAACCGGCCACCTTCGGCATAGCCCAGGCCGCCCACGGCAATTGCGCCGAGCATCAGCAAATCACCCGCCTGAATACTGCCCGCGCCGGTGATCAAGGCATAGCTCAACACCAACGCACTGCCCAGCGCCGCGCAGGCCCAGAAGGCTTTTGACGGCCGCTCGTGGGACAGCCACGCCGCATACAGCGCCACGCACAGCGGTTGCAAGCCGTTGACCAGCGCGCCATGGGAGGCCGGCAAGGTCTGCATGGCCCAGGCCGACAGCACCGGGAAACCGAGGATTACACCGGCGATGACCAGGCACAAACCGCGCACCTGGTGCCAGGTCGGCCAGCGCTCACGGCGCCACAGCAACAGCGCCGCCGCCGGAATCGCCGCGAACAAGGCGCGACCCAGGCCGTTGAGCAATGGGTGGATTTCCTGCACCACGATGCGGGTGAAGGGCAGGGTCAGGCTGAAGATGATGACACCTAGCAGGCCGAGGGCCATGCCGGTGTTTTCGCGCGAGCTCATGATGGGGACCGAAACGAGAGGGTTTCAAGGGAAGCCCATCTAGCCACAACCCCCGCCGATTGCGGGCCTACAGCTGGGTACGGATTTATCCGTACAGTTGAGGTCGTGTGGGAGCTGGCTTGCCTGCGATAGCCATGGGTATCTACCCAACTTTTTGTGTTGCGCTAAGCTTTTGGCGGGGTTTTTAGGTAGATATGAGTACATATCCGTTGCTGCGGTAACGGCTGCTTATGGTTCCGCTCTTACAGCCAGCCCTTTCAAGGTCTTTGCCTAAATCGCGTCCTACGCCAATTCCAGGCTGAAATTAAGAAAAAAACGAGTTGAATTTGGTTCAGTCAGCCTCTCTCTTGGTCAAAAAATGATCATTTTTTGAGGCTTTTTCCAAAGACCTTGAAAGGGCTGGCTCTTACAGCGGGTCACTTTTGGAAAAGAGCCCGGAATGCCGGCCCAGCCAAAAGTAACCAAAAGGGCTCTTGCCCCACCACTCGGTGCCTCGCCTAGGCTCGGCATGCCCTCACTCCGGCTTGAATCCGTGGGCCGCCGCCATGGGCCATCCTTGGCCCATCGCGGCTAACCCGGCGTCCTGCCGGGTTACCCACGGATTCAAGCCTGCGTTCGGCCATCGTGGTTAACGGGGCGCCTAAGATCAAAAGCAAGAGCACGGCGGCCTAGTAGCCGACCTGAGTGGTAGAAGCAAAAGCACAGCAGAAGCAGATCTGCTTTTCTGTGGGAGCTGGCTTGTCGGATCGCCGCACCGCTGCGATGCAGACACCTGGGTCCATCAGGTACACCGAGTTGATGCCATCGCAGGCAAGCCAGCTCCCACATTAGATTGAGTTCAGTTTCAGAGATCAGGTCGGCTGTCAGGCCGCCTTGGCTTCGCTTTTGATCTAACCACTCAGGTCGGCTACTAGGCCGCCGTGCTCTTGCTTTTGATCTTGATCTTGATCTTGATCTTAGGCGCCCCGTTAAACCACGCTGGCCGAACGCAGGCTTTGGAGCGTGGGTAAACCGGCAGGACGCCGGTTTAGCCGCGATGGGCCAAGGATGGCCCATGGCGGCGGCCCACGGTCCAAAGCCTGCGTGAGGGCACACCGAGCCGGAGGCGAGGTGCCGAGTGGTGGGGCAAGAGCGTTTTGGTTACTTTTGCGCTCTTTCAAAAGTGACCCGCTGTAAGAGCGGAACCCATAGCAGCCGTTACCCAAATAACGGATATGTACCCAGCGCCCCCGCGACAACCAAAGAATTCAACCCATAAAAAGATGTGTAGATACCTATGCTGCGATAGCATCACCTCGAGATGCCTGATACACCGAGTCGCCTGTATCGCAGGCAAGCCAGCTCCCACAATCAGAAGAACCGCGTAACGCTGATCTTCGCATCACGGCCTTTGGTATAGGCGCGATCGCCGCTCAAGGCTGGGCGGAAGTTATTGTTGAACAGGTTGTCCACGGTGAAGTTCACTTCGGTGCCTTTCAGGTAGGCCTGTTGCGGCTTCCATTTGGCGAACAGGCCTTGGGTGTTGTAGGCCTTGTTGCCGTACTGGTCATAGAACAGATCGCCTAAGCTGCTGCCCGGGCCGCCGGAATATTTGTCGCTGGGCAAGCGGTCGGTGGCGCCAATGAACTGGCCCGTCCAGCCCACTTGGGCATCCCAGGCGGGAATGTTGGTGCCCAGTACCAGCACCCATTTGGTCGGTGGAATGTCGCGTGCTGCCACGTTCGGGCCCCAGGGGTTGGTGTAGGCGCCTTCGTGGTCACCTTTGGCGTAGGCGAACGACACCGAGCCAAACAGGTAGGTGGAGTTGTAGAACGATTCCAGCTCAACGCCCTTGATGGTCAGGCCGCCGATGTTGCGGTAGTTGGGCATCGCACCCGGTGGGCAAGCATTGGCAATCGTGCCGCCGTTGATGGCCTGGTTCTGGCAGCCGACGCCGGTGGCCTTGAAGATTTCGTCTTCGACTTTGTTATGGAACAACGTGGTGCGTATTTGCAGGTTGTCGTCCTCGGCGATCAGGTTGTCGAAGCTGGTCACGCTGCCGACGCTGATCGAGGTGATGCGCTCGGGGTCGAGGTCGACGCTGGTGGCGGTACGGCTGCCCAGGCCTTGCACTTCATATTGTTCATCAATGACCGGCGCGCGCCAGGTCTTGCTCCAGTTGGCGAACAGCCCCAGGTGCGGGGTGACGTTCCAGAACAGCGCCAGGCGCGGTGACCAACCGGTGTAGGTGCGGTCGCTGTAATCGTGGCCGACGGCCGGGTTCGGGTTGCTGTAGTAAGGCGCATCGTTGGCTTCGCCGCGGTTGCGCACATGGTCGTAGCGCAGGGACGGGGTGATGGTTACATCGCCCACGGTGACCGCATCCTGGACAAAGAAGCTATTGGTGTCGACTTTGCCGTGGGGCATGAAGCCCGGCTGGAAATGCCCGTAGTTGTAGCGCGCGGTGTCGTAGGTTTTACCGGGTATCCACATCTCGGTTTCTCGCGCGTGTTTGCGGATCTGCCCGCCGACGGTGACTGCATGCTGCAAGGGGCCGGTGTCAAACAGGCTGACGTTGCGGATGTCGAGGTTCTTGTCGGTATAGGACGTGTCCATCTTGCGCCCGCCGGTGGCCAGTTGGAAAAACGCGCTGGCGTTGCGCTCGTCGGTCTGGTCGGTGTTGGACTGCGAATACTTGACGGTCAGGTCTACCAGCGGGTTGTCCAGCGGCTGGTATTCATACTTGCCCGACCAGGTGGTGTCGACGGTGTCGCGGTGGGCTAAAAAACGCGTCAACGCGCCTTCGTAGCCGTAGCGGTCGATCTGGGCCTGGGTCGGCGGCGCCGGGTAGCTGGCGGCGGAAAACGGTGTCCAGCGGTTGCTGTGGGAGCGCGAGTAGGACAGCCCGACACTGTGCTCATCGGTCAGGTGCGCGTTGACCTTGAACAATTTGCCGTCCACATCCTGGGCGCTGTTGGGCAGGCGCTGGGGGTTGATCGGGAACAGGTTGTCCTCGTTGGGCAGCTTAGCGGCCACCTTCATGTCGCCGCCGTCGCGTTGGGTCAGGTAGGCCAGCGCGTCAAAACGGCCGTCGTCGGTGCGGCCATACACGGCGCCGCTGTAGACCTGTTCGTGGTCGTTGCTGGAGTAACCGTACTTGAGCATCGCGCCGCTGTTGCGGCCGTCTTTGAGCAGATCCGGGGCGTCCTTGGTGGTCATGTTCACCGTGCCGCCGAAGCCGCCGTTGCCGGTGAACGGGGAGGTCGGGCCTTTTTCCACTTCGATGCTTTTGATCAGCTCGGGCTCGATAAACACGGTGCCTTGCTGGTAGCGCTCAAAGCCGCTTTTGGTGGCGCCGTCGACGGTCAGCGGCACGTCTTCGGCATCGCCGAAACCACGGATGTTAATGGTCTGGCCGCCAGGTTTCAGCGAACCGCCCTGGCTCACGCCGGGCAAGGTCTGTAGCAAACTGGGGATGTTATTGGACTGGTACCGATCGATGTCGGCCTGGCTCAGGGTGGAGCGGTTGACGGTGGCGGAGTCGACCTCGTTACCGGTGCCGATCACGCTGAGGGCGTCCAATTGGATGGCGCCGCTGTGGGTGGTCTTGCCCTCGTCGGGGCGCACCACGTAGGTGGTGCCGACCTTGATCAGGGTGAACGCGCCGTTTTTCAGCAGGCTGCGAATCGCCACTTCCGGGGTGAACTCACCGTTGAGCGCCGGCGCCTGTACGTTCTTGAGCAGTGTTTCATCGAATAGCAGCTGGATTTTCGCCTGCTGCGCCACCTGGCTCAGGGACGTGGCCAGTGACTGGGCAGGCAGTTGCAGCTTGAGTGATTCAGCCTGGGCACTGAGGCTGAACGCCAGGCAGGTGGCAATCAGCGTCGGTCGACGAAACAGGTGCGAAGCGTGGCAAGGCGCGCGAAACATGGAATCCCCCGGGGTGGCTAAATAGCCAAAAAGGTGTGCAGATCAAACACAGTCCGGAGGAAGACGGGGCAGGTTGAAAAAACCACACATGCGAATGCAAAATATTCTCAAATGAGGGTTCGCGGGCCTTACTTGCTCGGTTCGATTCTCATCACACCATCGGCCGAGGCCACGGTTTTCACCGGCAGCAGGGCCGGCAGGGCGTTGAGCAGGGCGTCCGGGTCATTTACATCCAGGTTGCCCGAGACCTTCAGTTGCGCCACTGATTTGCTGACGTGCAAGGGGGCCTGGGGCCGGTAGAGGCTCAGCTCGTCGATCAGGCTGGCCAGGTCGCGGTTGCGAAACGACAGGTGCCCGCTGCGCCAATCCGCCACTTCTCCAGCGCTAAGGGTTTGTTGCTGCACAGTGCCCTTGGCGTAGTTATAGGCGGCGCGCTGTTGGGCGCCGAGCAAGGTCACCGGGCTTTTGGCGTCCGGCGCGAAGGCCACCTGGCCATGGGCGACGCTGACCACCAGTTGCTGCTGGCTGCGCCGCACGTCGAAACCGGTGCCGACCACCCGCACATTCGCCTCGCCAGCTTGCACGTACAGCGGCCGTTCCTTGTCGGCGGCGACTTCGATGTACAGCTGGCCCTTGTCCAAATGAAGGATGCGCTGGTGGGCGCTGAAATCCACGCGCAGGCGCGTGTTGGCATTCACAAACAGGGTGCTGCCGTCGGGCAGGTTCAAGGTGCGCATGCCTTTGGCGTGCGCGGCAATTTGGCTGTGATACAGCTCGCGCGGTGCGCCGATGTGCGTGGCCAGCACAGCACAGACCACGGCGGCAGCCACGGCCAGGGCCGGGCGCCAGAGAGAGGGTTTGCGTTTGGGCAGCGGCACGGGTTTGCTCAGTTGCTGCAACTGGGCGAGGTCGGCCCACAGTTGCTCGAATTCGGCATAGGCGCGGGCATGGGCGGGCACGGCCAGCCAGGCGGCAAAGGCCTTGCGCTCGGTTCGCCCCGCATCGTTGCGGTTGCGGGCAAACCAGCTGGCGGCTTGGGCATCGATGGAGTCGCTCGCTTCGATATCCAGGGCGTCGATGTCGCTCAGGCGGTTCATTCTGGCTGCTCCGTGCCGGGTTCTTGTTGAAGGCGTCGCTTGCAATGCAGCAGGGCAAAAGCGATGTGCTTTTCCACCATGCTGGTCGAAATGCCCATGCGCTCGGCGATCTGCGCCTGGTTCAGGCCTTCGAAGCGATGCAGCATAAGGGCTTCTCGCCTGCGGGGCGAGAGTTCGGCGAGGACTTCTTTCAACTGTTCCAGGCGCTGCAAACGCTGCGCGGCGGCCATGGGGTCGTTTTGCTCATCGGTGACCGGCTCGGCGTCCCTTTCGGTCGGGTCAGAGTGGACGGTCTGCCGTACCTTCTGCTTACGCCAGTGATCGCGCAGCAGGTTGCGCGCCATCTGGAACAGAAACGCCCGTGGCTGCTCGACCTTGGCCCGGTCGCGGTAGCCCAGCCATTGGGTGAAGACATCCTGGGTCATGTCTGCCGCGTCGCTGGCGTTGTCCGTGCGTTTGCGCAGGAAATACAGAATGTCTGCATAAAACCCGCGAAAGGTATCGGCCGACAACGGGTCGGGCTTGGGACGAGGCATGGATATCCTTCTTGACGAAGCACGACGTAGAGAAGTCGCGAATGATATCGAGAATTATTGTCATTTGTCTTGTGGTAAATGCTGATGCCTGGCTGGCAATACGCTGGGCATAGCCTTTAATCCTACGGGCTAGTGAATAAAGTCCTACTCAAAAGGAGAGCGGCATGGCTGGATGGTATGAGTTGAGTAACAGCAACAACGGGCAGTTTCGTTTTGTGCTGAAGGCGGCGAACGCTGAGACTATTTTGACCAGCGAGCTTTACACCACCCGCAGCGCAGCTGAAAGCGGCATTGTTTCCGTGCAGACCAACAGCCCGCATGACGAGCGCTATGAGAAAAAGGTGGCCAGCAATGGCCAGTCGTACTTCAACCTCAAGGCTGCCAATCATCAAGTGATCGGCACCAGCGAGCAGTATTCTTCGACAGCGGCGCGAGACAATGGCATTGCCAGTGTCAAGACCAATGGCCCGAGCACCACCATCAAAGACAAGACATGACAGTGGTGTAAAAACCAATGCCCCGGCGCGCAAGTGCCGGGGCATTTTTTATTCAGACGGCTGCCAACAGCGTCTTCAGCGGATCGCGTGCGCTGTCGCCTAACGGGAATACCGGAAGACGGGGTCGCCGGCTTCCAACCCGCTCATGCGCAACCCGGCCTTGATCGTCGCCGGCAAACCACCCTTGAGGATGAATTCCAGCAGCGGCAACTGGCGGTAGAACAGTTCCCGCGCCAGTCAGCCTGGTGCGCAAGTGGATTTCATGAACGAGCGGGTGATCCTGGAGCGGGGCGATGCGCTGCACTTCAATGCACAGAAGCCCCACCGGATTCGTTCGGTCGGGGAAGTACAGGCGCAGTTGTTGGTGGTGGTGGTGGTGCACAGTTCGGAAGAATGACGGTGACCGTTATTTGAAATGCAATCAATGTGGGAGCTGGCAAGCCTGCTCCCACATGTTGATCTGCTTTGTTCGGGGGCTCAGCGTTCGACCGGCACTGACAACGCCGAATGACCCAACGGGTGCGTACGCGCCGCAAAAAACTTCAACGCCACACCGCTGCCCTCAAACAACGCCGAGTACCGACGCTTCTGCTGGCGAATAAACCCGTCGCTGCGGCCCGATACCGAAATCGCCAGTGTGGTCAGTTTGGCCTGGCGAAGCGCATCCACCAGGTGTCTATCCTGCGGGCCCAGGTCGTGGCCGAAGAGGCACAGCGCACCCTCATGGGTCAGCAGTTGCTCATAACAGAACGACAAATAGTCCGAACTGCGGATGGTCTTGAGCTTCTCTTCCACCTTGCCTTCGCTGACAAACAGCGGCACGTCGTCCAACGTCTTGATCGTGTTGTTGATCGCAAAACTGCTGAGCAGAGTGCTGTCGGTGGACGGCAATTTACGCGCCGTACCGTCGAGGTTGCGCACCAGGTGCAGGCCGCCGTGCAGGTAGAGGATGCGCGTGGCCTCGGTGCGGGTGTTGCGCAGGTCGAAGCTGGCATCGGCGCTGCGGAACAAGTCGTCGATGCCTGGCGTGTGCAGGATCGCCCAGTAGTTAAGCAGGTCGTAATTGCTGGTGAATACCGTGGGGTAGCGAGCCAGTTCCGCGTTGATCGTCGCCAGCGTCGACGGCTGCACCAGACGCCACGGAATGTGCACGGCGTGGATGGTATTGATCAGCGCTTCCTTGATCGCGTAGTAGCGATTGCGCGGCGCCGCCGAGCTGACCGCCAGGGCCTTGTTGACCCGGCTGGTGGTCTTCAACGCGCCCAGCGCCTGTTCGAAACTGCGGGTTTGCAGGGCGTCGAACACACTCAGCTCGGATTGGCTGAGGGGTTTTTCTTCGACGGTACGGGCGTTTTCGAACAGCGAATCGTAGGCAAAGTCTTCCCAAATCACACGGCTCGCGCCGTTGCCGATCAGAATCCCACTGAAATCGACGGCGCTGCGCAGCGCGCTCCAGTCTTCAAGGTGGGCGTCAATATCCTGGAAATCCTTCATTGCGGCGGGTCTACTCAAAATCGGCTGGGTGATGACTTTATCACGAGCGGGCGTTGATCCTGATCAAGATGGCGCAGGCAAGTCAGGTTGATCCTGTAGGCATAACGCCTCTGAGGATTGACCATGAGCAGCACCTTCTTTATTCCCGCCGTCAACATCATGGGCACCGACTGCCTCGACGAAGCCATGACGGCCATCCGCAATTACGGCTTTCGCAGGGCGCTGATCGTCACCGACGTGGGCCTGGCCAAAGCGGGCGTGGCCAGCATGATCGCCGAGAAGCTGGCGATGCAGGACATCGACTCGGTGATCTACGACGGCGCCAAGCCCAACCCCAATGTGGAAAACGTCGAGAAAGGCCTGGTGATGTTGGAGGCCAATGCTTGCGATTTTGTGGTGTCGCTGGGCGGCGGCTCGCCCCATGACTGCGCCAAGGGCATCGCGCTGTGCGCCACCAATGGTGGGCATATCGGCGACTACGAAGGCGTCGATCAGTCCAGCAAGCCGCAGCTGCCACTGGTGGCCATCAACACCACCGCCGGCACCGCCAGCGAGATGACCCGCTTCTGCATCATCACCGACGAAACCCGTCACGTGAAAATGGCCATCGTCGACCGCAACGTCACGCCGCTGCTGTCGGTCAACGACCCGACGCTGATGGTCGGCATGCCCAAGGGCCTGACCGCCGCGACCGGCATGGACGCGCTGACGCACGCCATCGAAGCCTATGTGTCCACTGCCGCCACGCCGATCACCGACGCCTGCGCGATCAAGGCCATCGAACTGATCAGCGCCAACCTGCGCCTGGCCGTGCGCGACGGTACCGACAAGGCCGCGCGGGAAAACATGGCGTATGCGCAGTTTCTCGCCGGGATGGCCTTTAACAATGCGTCCCTGGGCTTTGTACATGCGATGGCCCACCAACTCGGCGGCCTGTACGACTTGCCCCACGGCGTGTGCAACGCGGTGTTACTGCCGCATGTGCAAAGCTTCAACGCGAGTGTCTGCGCCAAGCGCTTGAGCGACGTGGCGCGCGCGTTGGGCGCTGATATCAAGGGCATCACCCCGGAAGAGGGCGCCCAGGCTGCCATCACCGCCATTCGCACGTTGGCCCTCGACGTTGAGATTCCCGCCGGCTTGCGTGAACTGGGCGCCAAGTTGCAGGACATTCCGCTGCTGGCCACTAATGCGTTGAAGGATGCCTGTGGCCTGACCAACCCGCGGCGGGCCGATCAGCGTCAGATTGAGGAGATCTTTCGCAGCGCTTTCTAAAGGGGCAGCCGCACGCTGCAAGCGGTAAGCTACAAGCCGAACTGCATTTAACTTGAGCATGAAGCTTGCGGCTTGCCGCTGAGGTCCACCCATGAGAGTTCTGTTATTCGGCGCCACCGGCATGGTCGGTCAAGGCGTGCTGCGCGAGTGCCTGTTGGCCGCTGACGTGCAGGAAGTTGTCGCGGTCGGCCGCACGCCCTTGACCCAGGAGCACGGCAAGCTGCATCAGGTGCTGCACAGCGACATGCTGGATTTCCATCCCCTGGAAAACCTGCTGCAAGGTTTTGATGCCTGTTTCTTCTGCCTCGGCGTTTCGTCGGCGGGCATGAATGAAACCCAGTACACCCACCTCACCTATGACCTGACGCTGGTTGCGGCCAGCACCTTGGCGCGACTTAATCCGCAGATGACCTTTATCTACGTGTCTGGCGCCGGCACCGACAGCTCCGAGGCGGGCAAGTCGATGTGGGCGCGGATCAAGGGCAAGACTGAAAACGCGTTGCTGCGCCTACCGTTCAAGGCGGTGTACCTGTTTCGGCCTGGGGTGATTCAGCCGCTGCATGGCGTGCGTTCGAAAACGCCGCTGTACCAATCCTTCTATTCCGTACTCGGGCCGGCGCTCTCTTTCGTACGTCGGGTCAAGCCGGGCTGGGTCGTGAGCACCGAGACCGTCGGCCAGGCAATGTTGGCGGCGGTACGCCATGGCGCGCCGAACGCGGTGGTGGAGCAGGCCGAGATCAATCGCCTGGCCTCTGAGCGTCGCTGATGCTGCACAAGAGCCTGGTGCGTCGCCTGGACCTGATCACTTTGCAACTGTTCGTTGCGGTGTTTGAGGAAGGCACGCTGACCCGCGCTGCGGCCCGTGAAGCCATTGCGGTGTCGGCGGCGAGCAAGCGCCTGATGGAACTGGAACAGGTGCTGGGCGTCAGCCTGTTCGTGCGCCGGGCCAAGGGCATGGACCTGACGGCGGCGGGCGAAACCCTGTTGCACCATGCGCGGCAGATGCTGTTCAACGTCGAAAAAATGGGCCTGGAATTGGGCGAACACAGCCATGGCGTGCGCGGTTATGTGCGCATGCTGGCCAATCTGTCGGCGATCATTCAGTTCTTACCGGAAGACCTGCGGGATTTTTCCGCGCTGCATCCTGAGGTGAAAACTGATCTGGAGGAACGCCCCAGCAATGGCGTGGTGCAGGGTGTGCTGGATGGCGTGGCCGATTTGGGCATTTGCTCCAGCGATACGGACACTAAAGGCCTGCCGAGCGTGACCTATCGGCACGACAAACTGGTGGTGCTGATGCCGGCAGATCATCCGTTGGCTACCCGCCAGTCCTTGGCCTTTGCCGAAACGTTAGGCAGTGATTACGTGGGTTTGCATGCCGCCAGCTCGATCAATATGCGCACCCATGCGGCTGCGCGCGAGGCGGGCAAGATGCTGCGCCTGCGCATCCATGTGCCGGGGTTTGATGCGATGTGCCGGATGGTTCAGGCGAACATGGGCATTGGCATCCTGCCGCAAAAAGCCTATGAACTGTTTGGCCGCGCGTTGGGGTTGCACGCGGTGCCGCTGACGGATGCTTGGTCGGATCGCAGCTTGATCGTAGTGGTGCGCGATGAGGCGCAGTTGTCGCCGGTCAGTCGATTGTTGTTTGACTATCTGCGCAGGACGCTAGAGTAATTCAAACACGGACGGCCTCATCGCGGGCAAGCCCGGTTCCCACCCATGAATGCGATCACTGGTGGGAGCGGGCTTGCCCGCGATGGCGATCGAGTCAACGCCGTGATTGTATTGTTGTTCGTGTTTCGCGAACGCTCCTTGCCAACTGACGGTTGGATTTCTCCTACGCCTATCCTCTAGCCTTGCCCTCACATTCCAAGAATAAGAGGCTCACCCCATGACGGCTCCATTGACCGGTATCAAGGTGATTGAGATCGGCACCCTGATTGCCGCGCCGTTCGCCGCCCGGCTGATGGCCGAGTTCGGCGCCGAGGTGATCAAGATCGAAGCCATGGGCCAGGGCGACCCGCTTCGTAAATGGCGAAAACTGCACGAAGGCACCTCATTGTGGTGGTACCTGCAATCGCGCAACAAAAAGTCGCTGGCGTTGGACCTCAAGTCCCCGGAAGGCCTGGGCGTGATCAAGCAACTGCTCGGCGACGCCGACGTGCTGATCGAAAACCTGCGCCCCGGCGGCCTGGAAAAACTCGGCCTGGGCTGGGATGTGTTGCACGCCCTCAACCCCAAGCTGACCCTGGTACGCATCTCCGGCTACGGCCAGACCGGCCCTTACCGTGACCGCCCAGGCTTCGGTGCCATCGGCGAGGCCATGGGCGGCATCCGCTACACCACCGGCAACCCGGACTCGCCACCGGCGCGAGTGGGTGTGAGCCTGGGCGACTCCCTCGCTTCCCTGCATGGCGTGATCGGCGCGCTGATGTCGCTGCTGCGGGTCAAGACCGGGCAGGGCGACGGGCAGGTTGTCGATGTGTCCCTGGCCGAAAGCGTGTTCAACCTGATGGAAAGCCTGGTGCCCGAATACGACATGCTCGGCCATGTGCGCGAACGCAGCGGCGGCGCCTTGCCCGGCATCGCGCCCTCCAACACCTACCTGACCGCCGATGGCGCTTACGTGGTGATCGCTGGTAACAGCGACCCGATCTATAAGCGTCTGATGACCACCATCGGCCGCGCCGACTTGGCCGAAGCGCCGGAGTTTGCCCATAACGATGGCCGTGCGGCGAAAAGCGGTTTGCTCGACGCCGCGATCACCCACTGGACCAGTAGCCTGCCCATCGACCAAGTGCTCAGCGCTCTGGAAGCGGCAGAAGTGCCGGCCGGGCGCATCTACTCGGTGGCCGATATCGTCAGCGACCCGCACTACCAGGCGCGTGACATGCTGCTCAATGCCGAACTGCCCGGCGGCGTGTCGGTAAAAATGCCCGGCATTGTGCCCAAACTTTCCGAAACCCCAGGCGCGGTGAACTGGCAAGGCCCGACACTGGGCCAGCACACCGACGACATCCTCGCCGGCCTGGGCCTGACCGGGGCCGATATCCAACGCTTGAGAACCTTGGGAGTGGTGCAATGATCACCGATTATTCCGACCCGCTGATCGTGCAGGAAGTGTCCCCGCGCGATGGTCTGCAAATTGAACCCACCTGGGTCGAAACCGCCGACAAGATCACGCTGATTAATGAGCTGGCCTTGGCCGGGTTTTCGCGGATCGAAGCCGGCTCGTTCGTCTCCCCCAAGGCCATCCCCGCGTTGCGCGATGGCGAGCAGGTGTTCCAGGGCATCCAGCGTAAACCCGGTGTGATCTATGTGGCGCTGATCCCCAACCTCAAAGGCGCCCAGCGCGCCATCGAGTCCCGCGCCGATGAGCTGAACCTGGTGATGTCCGCCAGCCAGACCCACAACCTGGCCAACATGCGCATGCGTTGCGAAGCGTCATTGGCCGCGTTTGGCGCTATCGTCAGCTTCGCCGCCGACTACTCGGTGCGCCTCAACGGCAGCATTGCCACCACCTTCGGTTGCCCGTTCGAAGGCAAGATTGCTGAAGACCGTGTGCTGCAAATTGTCGATGCCTACCGCGAGTTGGGCATCCAGGGCATCACCCTGGCCGACACCACCGGCATGGCCAACCCGCGCCAGGTGCAGCGTCTGGTCACGCGCGTGTTGGAGCGCGTTCCGGCCAGCGACCTGACCCTGCATTTTCACAACACGCGCGGCCTGGGGTTGTGCAATGTGCTGGCGGCTTATGAAGCTGGCGCACGGCGTTTTGATGCGGCGTTAGGTGGCCTGGGTGGCTGCCCATTCGCGCCGGGGGCGTCGGGCAATATCTGCACCGAAGATTTGGTCAACCTGTGTGACGAAGTCGGTATTCACACCGGCATCGACCTGCCGCACCTGCTGCACATGTCCCGCCGCCTGCCGGCTCTGCTCGGCCATGCGCTGCCCGGCCAAGTGGCCAAGGCCGGGCGCAATGGCGACCTGCACCCACCACCGGCTTATATCGCCACGCTGTAACGCCGCACCAGACAACAAAAACAATCGGGCGCCTTTGAGCAGCCCGCTGGAGAAAATGCATGAGCACTAATACGTTAGAGGCAGGCCTGCGCCCGGCTGCTGAGATCGATGCCGAAAAAGCCCTGGTCAGCAAGGTCGCCTGGCGCCTGATGCCGCTGATCATGGTGTGCTACCTGTTCGCGTTTTTCGACCGCATCAACATCAGCTTTGCCAAGTTCCAACTGCAAACCGACCTGAGCCTGAGCGACACCGCTTACGGCCTGGGCGCCGGGCTTTTCGTGGTCGGCTATGTGATCTTCGAAGTGCCCAGCAACATGATGCTGTACAAGGTCGGCGCGCGGCGCTGGATCGCGCGGATCATGATGTCGTGGGGCCTGGCCACGGCGGCCATGGTGTTTGTCACCGCCGAGTGGCAGTTCTACGGCCTGCGTTTCATCATCGGTGCGATGGAGGCAGGGTTTGCGCCGGGCGTGTTGTATTACCTGACCTTGTGGTTCCCGCAGCACTTTCGTGGGCGCATCACCTCGCTGCTGTTTCTGGCTTCGGCCTTCGCAGGCTTGGTCGGCGCGCCGTTCTCGGGGCTGGTGTTGGAGCATCTCGACGGCGTGCTGCAGATGCGCGGCTGGCACTGGCTATTCCTGCTCGGCGGCTTGCCCTGCATCGGCCTGGGCTTTCTGGTGCTGACGTTGCTCAAGGACCGCATTGAAGACGCGCAGTGGCTCACGCCGGCGGAAAAGACCTTGCTGTCGAGCCGCATCGCCAAGCACGAGCCGAACCAGCACGGTGGCTCGCTGCTGTCGGCGATCCGCATTCCAGGCTTCCTGATGCTCGGGTTTATCTACTTCCTGATCCAGGTCGCGTCCTACGGCCTCAACTTCTGGGCGCCCCAATTGATCCGCAGCGCCGGCACCCAGAGCCCGGTGATGATCGGCCTGCTCACTGCGATTCCGTATGTGTGCGGTGCGATCAGCATGCTGGTGATCGGGCGGTTGTCGGACGCCACCGGCGAGCGGCGCAAGTTTGTCTGCGGCCTGGTGGTGTTAGGTGCGGTGGGTTTCTTCAGTGCCGGGATCTTTGCCGACCACACCACCTTCCTGATCATCGCCTTGGGCCTGCTGGGCGCCGGCATCATCGCCGCAATCCCGACCTTCTGGACCTTGCCGCCCAAACTGCTGGCCGGCGCCGGTGCCGGTGCCGCCGGTGGCATTGCGGTGATCAATACCCTTGGCCAGTTCGGCGGCATTGTGAGCCCGGTGATGGTGGGGCGGATCAAGGACCTTACCGGCAGCACCACCCCGGCGCTGTACGTGATCGGTGTGTGCGCGCTGTTGGCGGCGGCGCTATTGCTGTGGGGCTTGCCGCAAAAACTGCGCACGCTGGACAAGGCCTGATCAGCCCGCCGTTGCCAACGCACGGGCGGGCGTGCTGCTGAACTGAATCAACGCCACCCCACCGATCAACAGCAACGCCCCCAGCACCCGGGGCGTTGTCAGTTGGCGTTCCACCAGGCCGAACAGGCCAAAGTGATCAAGCAGTAGCGAAGCGAGAATCTGCCCGGCCATGGCCAAGGCGATAAACCCCGACGCACCGAGCTTGGGCAGCAGCACCAACGCCAGGGAAATAAAGCACACGCCAAATGCACCGCCGGCCCACATCCACAGCGGCGCTTTAGTGATAAACGCCAGGCTCGGCAGTGGTAAACGCAATGCCAGAATCACCGGCAATAGCACAATAATGCTCACCAACAGTGACGCCAGCGTGGCCCACAACGGTTGGCCGAGCCCGCGCCCGAGGTTGGCATTGATCGCGCTTTGAAACGGTACTACTGCGCCGGCGATCACCGCCAGCGCCAACAAACCCAACCAATGCAACGTCGTCATTGCGAATCTCCCAGAGGTTTTGCTGGACTCTAGGCTATTCGTCGCGCAAATTTAAATTCCAATTTCTTATGCCGAGCATGCAGCTGATGAATGATCTGCGCCGCATCGACCTCAACCTGCTGGTGGTCCTGGATGCCTTGCTCAGCGAGCAACATGTCACCCGTGCCGCTGAGCGTCTGCACCTTAGCCAGCCAGCGGTCAGCCATGCGTTGGCGCGCCTGCGGGATGTGTTGAATGACCCGTTGCTGGTGCGCCAGGGCGGCACGTTGGTGCCGACGGCGCGCGCGCTGGAGTTGGCGACGCCGCTGGCTGAAGCCTTGGCTCAGGTGCAGGCGCTGCTGGCGCCGAACCGATTTGACCCGGCGTCGGCCAAGCGTAGGTTTCGCGTGGCAATGTCGGACTACAGTGCGGCGATTTTGCTACCCGGTTTGGTTCGCGTTCTGCGTCATGAGGCGCCCGGTATCGACCTGCAAATCATCCAGGCCAGCCGCGAAGGCATGGTGGACGGCGTGCTCAATGGCGACATTGACTTGGCCGCTGGGGTATTCCCCGACATGCCCGCTGAACTGCGCACCACGCCGTTGTTCGAGGAGCATTACACCTGCCTGGTGGACCGCGACAGCCTGCCGGCAAACGGCACGCTCGACCTGCCCACCTACCTGTCGCGCCCCCATGTGCTGCTGGAAATGCGCGGCAGCGGCACGCCGGAAATCGAGCGAGCGTTGACGGCGATTCGTGAGCGGCGGCATGTGGCGATCAGCCTGCCGCATTGGGGCGTGGCGCCGCAGTTGATCCAGGGCACCGACCTGATTTTGACGGTGTCATCCAGAGGCGTGCCCAACATTGATCAGCAGCATTTGCTGGCCGTACCGCCGCCGTTTCATATTCCCTCGTTTGCCTTTGAGCTGGCGTGGCATGCACGGCGGGGTGGGGATTCGGGATTGCAGTGGTTGATTGGGCAGGTGCAGGGTGTATTGTCCGAAAGCCACCGATAACAGGAAGCCCACCATGCTCTCAGGCCTCAACCACCTGACCCTTGCCGTCACCGATTTGAACCGCAGCGTCAACTTCTACCATCAGCTGCTGCACCTTCAGCTTGATGCGACCTGGGACAACGGCGCCTACCTCTCATTGCCCGGTTTGTGGCTGTGTTTGTCGCTCGATCCGTCGCGTCCTTCAGAACCCGCAGCGGAGTACACCCACTACGCGTTCACCGCCGCTGCCAGTGATTTCCCCGCGCTGGTGTCGCGCCTGCGCGCGGCAAAGGTCCAGGAGTGGCGCGACAACCGCAGCGAAGGCGCTTCGTTCTACTTTCTCGACCCCGATGGCCACAAACTCGAACTGCATGTGGGCGATTTAGCCTCGCGTCTGCACGCCTGTCGCGCCAAGCCTTATGCAGGAATGAAGTTTTACCCATAGCCCCAGAACGTGCAGAATCCTTGCACCTCTCAACCGTCTGTCAGAGTCGCGCCCATGACCCCATCCTTGCTGCTCGCCGTCCTCGCTTCGGGCTTTATCTACGGGATTACCCCAGGCCCGGGCGTCCTGGCCGTGTTCGGCATTGGCGCTGCGCGTGGCCGCCGCGCCGGTGCGGGTTTTCTGTGCGGGCATTTGCTGGGGGACGTGGTGTGGTGCAGTACTGCGCTGATCGCCATTGTTGGTGCGCGGGAAGTCGGCAGCAGTGCCTTTGATGTACTCGGTGTGCTCAGCGGCTTGTATTTGTTCTGGCTCGGCTGGCGCGCCATTCGCACCCAGCGTCGCAGCAGTGATGCACCTCAGGGCGCGGCGCGGCATCCGTTCTGGCACGGCATTCTGTTCGGCCTGACCAACCCCAAGGCCTACCCGGTGGCGGTGGCGACATTTACCGCGCTGCTGTCCAGCCGTGCCGAGCTGCTGACCTGGGCGATGCTGCCGTCGTTGATCTTCCTGAGCTTCATCGGTGGCCTGCTGGCCTACGCGATTCTGATCGGCGTGGTGGGCGCCCAGCGCGTGCGCACGGTGTATCAGCGCCATGAAATCCTGATCACCAAACTGTGCGGTGTGATGTTCATCGGCTTCGCCATCAATGCGCTGGCGCACGCATTGCCAGGCCTGTTCGGCAGCAAACCGGCCTGATGTGACGGCGACCGTTCGTCGCACTGGGAAGTTTTTTCTAAACCTTTGCCGCCCTGAAAATTCGAATTCAGGGCGGGGTGTATTTCCCCGCACCTATTTTTGCCCTGGAGGAACCCATCATGAGCCGCATGGCTATCCGGTTACGCACCGCCAGTTTCGCGATGCTGCTGGGCCTCGGCGCCAGCAATGCTTTCGCCCAGTCGCCTGCTGAATTCATCGAGCAGGCTTCGGCCAAAGGTATGGCCGATATCGAAACCAGTCGCATGGCCCACGCCAAAACTTCGTCCCAGGAAATCAAGGACTACACCATCGAGGTGATCAACGAGCGCACCCTCGCCAATCAGCATCTGGCGGCGATCGCCAAGAAGCTCGACTTGCCGGTGGCCCCGCGCGAGAAGATCGTCGACAAAGCCGAAACCTTGATGCCCGAACTCAAGGATGGCGACTCCTTTGACGCCGCTTACACCGCGCAGCAGGTCAAGGAAAACGAAGACGCCATCGCCTTGTTCAAGAAAGAAGGCGCGGCCTCGGATGTGCCCGAGATAAAAGCGCTGGTGGACGAGACGCTGCCTAAGCTGCAAGAGCGTTTGCAAAAAGCCCGTGCCCTGGCGTCGACCTACGGTAAAGGTCATCAAGGCGACGGTTGAATCCGTCACATGAAATGAAAAACGGCGGTTGGATGATTTCCAATCGCCGGTTTTTATGCCTGGTTCAGGTCGGTTTTACTCGGCAGCGCATCGTCCACCACTTCACCGCAATTGCTGTTGAGGCTGACGCTGCCGGTGTCGCCGATGCTGCGATATTGCCCGCGCAGGTGCTCCAACTCTTTGCGGTCTAGCCCATCCAGGCTCAACACAGCGTTCTGCGCATCCTTGGACACGCGCAGCAGCTCATCAATCTTGATATGCAGGATGTCATTGTCGCGGTTTTGCGTGTTTTGGATCAGGAACACCATCAGGAAGGTAATAATGGTGGTCGAGGTGTTGATGATCAGTTGCCAGGTGTCGTTGTAGTGAAAGTACGGCCCGCTCAGGCTCCACAGAAAAATCAACGCGACGGCCGCATAAAACGTCCGGGCACTGCCTGCCCAGCGGGACAGAGATTGGGAGACTGCGGAGAATTTCATGACCGTTTTCCTAATAGGTGGGTGATGAAAATAGTGACCGCAGCTACACGGTGAAATTTCTTTTTACAATTGGGATAGTTGAACAAAGTTGTGCGTTTTCTTCCCGGATTTTAGGAATGGGCCTACGGCGCCTTTTAGCCGCGGGCGCAAGACTGCGTTTTTATCCGGATAATCCCCATGCATGCTAACGCCGGCTGCGACTTGGTCGCGCTCTGCCATCAGACCGAAGAGCATTTTTTCGCCGCAATCTGCCAAGCGCATCGCCGATACGGCGCCTGTCTCAACGCCTATTTCACCGACGAACATTTCGACCCGTTTAGCCTGTTGTTTATCCGAGTCGGCAGCACTTCGTCGGATGAGCTACCGACTGCGTTGCTGGACCTGATCCGGCGTACTGTGCAGGAAATACGCATCGTAATTCACGAGGAAAAGGTCAAGGGGTTAAGCGCGGTGCTCACGGCGCTCGGCTTTCAGCCTGCCGAAAAGAGCACCGCGATGGCCTTCGAACTGTCAAACCTCGCTCCTTGGGTAAACGATAGCGATGTGCAGATCAATCTGACTCGCACCATGAACGATTGGACTGAATCCTTTGCCAGTGCGTTCTTGAAACCGGCCGAGATTGTTGCGTGTTATCAGGCCCGGCACCAGCGTGCTCTTGAAGCGGGTCAAGGGCTTTACCACTTCACCTTGGCCGACGAGGGGCAGGTGAGGTGCTCGCTGACGCTGTCTCTATGCGATGGCGAGGCCAGGCTAAACGATGTCGGCACGCTCATGGGCTTTCGTGGCAGAGGTTATGCCACTCGATTGATCCATGCCGCCTTGCTTTTCGCGTCGAGTCTGGGGGCCAAACGATGCTTTCTTGAGGCGTCGGTGGAGGGCTTCTCGGTGTATCAAAAATTGGGTTTCGAGTGTTTGTTCGACTACCAGTCCTTTACCCGTGGACTGCTTGCAGTCGCGTAATCACAAGGCAAGTTTCACTTGACCGCGATCCTCGAGCGCCAACAGATACTGCTTGGCCTCAAGCCCTCCGGCAAACCCGGTCAACCCGCCTGAAGCGCCGATGACGCGGTGGCAAGGCGCAATGATCGAGATCGGGTTGCGCCCGTTGGCAGCGCCCACCGCACGCACCGCTTTGGGGTTGCCGATCTGCTGGGCGATCTGGCTGTAGCTGCGGGTTTCGCCAAAGGGGATGGTTAACAGCGCCTGCCAGACTTGTTTCTGAAACGCTGTACCGGTGAAATCCAGTGCCAGTTCGAACTGGTTGCGGGTGCCGGCGAAATACTCTCGCAACTGGCGCTCGGCTTCCAACAGCACCGGGCTGTCGTTGGCCTCCTGCAACTCACCCAAACGCACGCGGTTGGCGCGCTCTTTTTCCCACAGGATGGCGTTGAGTTTGCCGTCGCGCGCGACCAGGGTGAGCTGACCAACGGGGGAGGGCATGAGCTTGTATTCGTAGGACATGAGCTGATTCCTCGAAAGGCATTTATAGGCACAGCGCTACTGTAGTTTTACCCGTCGGACTGGAAACTACGTTTCTTGCGATCAAATTCTCCCGGAGCTTAGAGGTTCCAGTAAACCCAATCGGCGTAGTGCGGGTACCTGTAGGGCCTGGAGGCTCTATGAAGCCCCATGAGTGGTGAAATTTCACCAATGGCCACCCACAAAATCACATCGGGCAGCGTGACGACTAAAGCGAAGCACTGAGTGCTGACGAACGGGCCTGATTACGCTGCTCGTTCGTCGCCACCGTCAGACGATGCTGAATGGCAACTATCCCTCTTTTTGCAGCACCTTCAGCGCTGCCGACGCCAGAAAACCCGAGCGGCTTTTTTCTTCGGGGTGATGCAGCACGTATTCATCGATACGGTTCAACAGATAGCCGGGCAGGGTGATGTTGAGTTTCTGCGCCTTGCCCAGGTACTTAGTGACATCAATGTCCACCACGGCCCAAGTGCAGCCGGCGTACTGTGGGTTGGCCGCATGCACGGTAACTTTTTGCGCGCGGGGAATTGGCGCGCCATCTTCCGCAAGGATCTCGAAGTGCCCTTCGATCGCCTCACGGGCCATGGCCATGGCGTCGTCCAAATCATCGCCGGCAGAGTAGCAGCCAGGAATATCCGGGACTTCCACGCCCCAGGCATGGTTCTCGTCACCGGTTGAAATTGCGATGGGGTAAAGCATGTCTATTGCCCTCCGGGGACGGTCAACTGAGCAGAGCCTGTTTCAAAATGCGCTTGGCGGTTTTATCCAACAGGTCCTTCTTGGGATGAGGAATCGCCACAAACCCCGGTTTTGTCGGGTGTTTGAAGTGGTGATGACTGCCCCGTGTGCGCACCAGGTACCAGCCGTGCGCAACAATGTGACCTATCAAATATCGGCTATCCACATCACCTCCTTGTGCTGTGTGTTGGTGGCGACTATAACCACTTAAAATGAATTATCAACACTCTACCTACCGACGGTCGATGACCGGCGTTTCAGTAAGCGTTGAATGAAGTGTATGACCGCGCAGGAATGGCGCCGGAGAGAGGTATTGCGGGGTTTTTCGAAGGCGTTACCGAGTGTGTAAAACCTCTGCCAGCACACTGAGAAATGCCTCAGCCAATCTATTTTTTCTTATCGCCGGGGTCAGCGCCAGCAACTGCGCACACGCGTCCGCCTCCACCAACGGGCGATACGTCACGCCTTTGTTCATCAAACTTTGCGTGCATTCGGGTACCAGCGCCACGCCTTGCCCGGCGGCTACCAGCGCAATGATCGAAGTGATCTGCCGCCCGGTCGGCCCGGCGCGCAAGGGCTGGCCGTGGTGGCGGTAAAGTTGCTCGATGGACTGGTTCAACCCCGACCCGTAATCTGCCGGGAACAGTATCAACGGAAAAGCACCGAGCTGCGCCACGCTGACGGCAGCCTGCCTGGCCAACGGGCTGTCACTGGACACCGCTGCCACCAACCGCTCTTCGCCCAGCGACAGCGCGTGGACTTCCCCTGTTTGCGGCAACAGGCGGCTCAGCCCGATATCCAGCCGCCCATCCGCCACTTGCGCGCCCAAGCTGCCGGAGGCGCACTCCACCAAGGTCAACTGCACATCGGGAAAGCGCTGGGCGAAGGCCTGGATCGCCTGGCTGAACAGGTCCGACAGCGCGATTGAACTCACATACCCGAGTGCCAATTGGCCTGCGGTGCCCGCTGCCAATTTGCTGGCGATGACCTGCGCCAACTCAACCTGCTCCAACACGCCACGCGCGTAAGGCAAGAACGAACGGCCTTGAGCGGTGAGGGACACCGTGCGGCTGGTGCGATCAAACAGCTTGAACCCCAACTCCGCTTCCAGCGCCGAGATCTGCCGCGTCAGTGGCGGCTGGGCCAGGTGCAGGCGAAGTGCTGCGCGGCCGAAGTGCAATTCTTCGGCGACCGTCAGAAAGTAACGCAGCTTGCGTAGGTCGAGCATCCTGATCCTTGGGTATTGATCGGTTCAAAATCGGTATTGGTTTAAGACCCGTCGGCCATTCTATAAAGACCTCACAAAATAAAACGAGAGGTTTCATGAAGCCGCGCCTGCATTGTGCCCGCCTTGCCCTGTTCCTGTGTGGCTGCGCGGCGTTTCTTAATCTCTATGCGACCCAGAGCATCCTCGCGACCTTCGCCGCGCAGTTTCATATCAGCGCCAAGGACGCGGGCTGGAGTATCACGGTCACCACTTTGGCTGTGGCGATTACTGCGCCCTTTGTCAGCCGGCTGACCGGCCGCTTCCCACAGCGCACGGTGATCGCCGTGGCCGCGCTGCTGTTGGCGGTGCCCGCGCTGATGACCGCCTATGCCGGCAGTTTTGGCGAAGTGTTGGTGTGGCGGTTTGTGCAAGGCATGTTGATACCTGTGGTGTTTGCCACCAGCGTCGCCTACATCGGCGACCGTTGGAGTGGCGGGACGGTGACTGAAGTCACCAGCCTGTATGTGGCGGGCACCGTGTTGGGCGGGTTCGCCGGGCGCTTCGTCACCGGAGTGATGACGCAATACGTCGGCTGGCGGGAAGCCTTCGAGTTGCTGGCGGTATTGAGCCTGATGGTCGGTGGGTTTATCCAGTTTCTGTTGCCTGCCAACCGGCCTCGAACCGAGCGGCTTAAAGCCGCTTCCTCTGGTGTTTTGCGTAAACCCTTGTTGGCTGCTTACGCCGTAGGTTTTTGCGTGCTGTTCTGCCAAGTCGCGGCATTTACTTACGCGGGTTTGTACCTTGGCCTGCCGCCGTTCAACCTGGGGCCAGCGGCCTTGGGGACGCTTTACATGGTGTTTCTGCTGGCCTTGATCGTGATTCCCATCGCCGGGCGCCTCAGCAAAGCCAGGCCTCACGCCGAGCTGCTGGCGGTCGCCGCCGCGCTTGGCGTCAGCGGTTCGGCGCTGACCCTGGCGCCGTCGTTGTGGTGCATTGTGGTGGGCCTGGCGCTGAGTTCCACCGGCGTCTTTCTCGCCCAGGCCGCCGCCAATGCCTTCATCAGCGCCACAGCCGGTAACCACAAGTCGGGCGCCGTGGGGGTTTACCTGACCTGTTATTACCTGGGCGGCAGTTGCGGTGCCATCGTTCCTGCGTTGATCTGGGAACGTTGGGGCTGGGCCGGCTGCGTGGCGCTGATTATCGGCTTTCAATTGCTGACCCTGCTGATCGCCCTGACCGGTTGGAAGCCGCTTAAACCTGAGCTGATCCAGGCACCATGAACGACTCCGTCGCCGTGGCCGCCCGCGAAACATCCACTCGCCGCCGTTCGCTGATTGCCGGTTGCAGCGCCCATGCCGTACACGATGGGCTCACCGACGTTATCTATGTGCTGCTGCCAATCTGGCAAGCGCAGTTCGCCTTGTCCTACGCCCAGATCGGCCTGTTGCGTGGCGCCTACCCCGGGATGATGGCGGTGTTCCAACTCATGGCCAGCCGCGCCGCCACACGCTGGGGCCGCGTGCCGCTGCTGGTGGGTGGCACCGCGCTTGCGGGTCTGGCTTACTTATTGGTGGGACAAGCCACCGGGCTGTGCCTGTTGCTGCTGGCGTTGCTATTGGGTGGGCTGGGAGCGAGCACCCAGCACCCGCTGGCGTCCTCGATGATCACCGACGCTTATGAGGCCGGTGGTGGCGTCAAGCAGGCGCTGTCCCAGTACAACTTTTCCGGCGACATCGGCAAAACCCTGATTCCTGGGTTGGTTGGCCTGCTACTGACCGTCATCAGCTGGCGCGTCAGTGCGACACTCCTTGGGTTGCTCGGTCTGGTGGCAGCAGGGCTGCTGTGGTGGTGGGTGCCTGCTCCCGTTTCCGAATCCGCCGCTGCAAAAAAAGCCAAGCCGCTCAGTGGGACGGGCTCCGTCACAGGTCTGCGTGCATTGATTCTCACCGGCACCCTTGATAGCGCCGTGCGCATGGGGTTTCTCACGTTCCTGCCATTCCTGTTGCAGGCCAAAGGTGCTGGCACAGCGGGCATCGGCCTGGCCCTGACTATGCTGTTCATCGGCGGTGCATTCGGCAAATTGCTCTGCGGCTACCTGGGTGCCTGCGTCGGCATGATGAAAACCGTCTGGCTGACGGAAACCAGCACAACGCTGCTGATCGTCGCAGCCGTGTACCTGCCGCTGAGTGGCTTGATGGTGATGTTGCCGGTGTTGGGCCTGGCGTTGAACGGCACGTCTTCGGTGCTCTACGGCGCAGTGCCGGACCTGGCGGGGGCCGGCAAACGCGAGCAGGCGTTTGCAGTGTTTTACACCGGCACGATTGGCGGCGGAGCGCTGGCGCCGGTGGTATTTGGCGCAGTGGGCGATGCGTTGGGTGTGCCGGTGGCGGTGGTGGTGCTGGCGGGGATGTTGTTGGTGACGTTGCCGTTGGCGTGGGTGGTGCAGCGCGGTTGCGCGCCTCAAATAGTCGAGTGATTGCTGGAGTGTCCAGACCGGGCCAGTAGATCAATGCCAAGTGAGTGAAGCACCTTAAGGACTGTTTCAAAACGAGGTTTAGCGCCAGGGGCAAATGCTTTGTACAGACTCTCGCGACCCACGCCTGCATCGGTAGCAATCTTCGTCATTCCACGGGCTTTGGCCACGTAGCCTATTGCACGGAGGAACTCTTCGTTGTCGCCGTCAGCCAGAACCTGAGAAAGGTATTCGCTAATGGCCTCATCACTGTCGAGCAGCTCGGCCATATCAAATGTCGTCAGTGTTTGAGCCATGATCAAACCTCCTTTGCTAATTTTTTTGCTCGCCAGATATCGGTATCTTGTGAAGACTTGTCGCCACCTGCCAGCAATATGATGATTTCTCTGCCTCGCAGGGTGAATAAACGCGATAACCCACACCAACGTCTATCCGCATCTCTGAAATGCCGCCGCCCAGCGTCTTGAAATCACCCAGATTTCCCATACTGGCTCTCTTGATGCGTCGCGCAATTGCGATTTTTGCTCGCAGGTCGCGCATTGCGGAGCGCCAGGTAGTGAAGGTTTGGGTTTGCTGGATCAAATAGCTCACGGAGCCCCACAGGTTTTGACTGTATCCACTTGGATACTGCTTGGCAATAAGAATGTTTTTGTCGAAGGCGGGGGAGAGTGATGCGAGGGCGTGCTGGTTTCAAACCTTCTTCAAGGTTTTCCTATTGCCAAAATTTGCAGTCTGAAGGCGAACGCTAGAACGGCTATGAATTTTGCGGCATTGCCTACACAACGATCAGAATCGTCTGAGTTAGGTGTCTCGGTCGACGTCTTTAAGGTTTGTCTGCCGCTGCCTATCAGCGGTCGAGGCCTGTAGCTCGATCTGGGGCCGGGGAGTCAAAAACCGCAAAGCGCCTTAAAGAGACGAAGCCAACGTAAACGGAATACGCAACGCGCCGATTGCCCCTTCCCGTACACCGCACATTTCATCGTGCACGCAGTGTTGCACCAGCACACAGGGAAACGGCGGAACGCGTTGCAACAGGTCGCGCAAATGCGTGGTGGAGCCGATGCGCATCGGCTTGGCGTCCTCGCCCAAAAGCGTCATCTGGACATGATCCAACCTGACGCGCGCGATGTAGAAACCACCCTCCAGCGACAGCAGTTCCAACTCACGAACTTCTCCTTTTTGCGCCAATTCGGTCAGCATTTGCAGATTCATGATTCGCCCTCACTTCGGGTCGCTCACTGGCGACGAAAGAACAACGTGACCTGGCCCCATTCGACGCCGAACTTGGTCATGCTGGAACGGTTGATCAAGGTGTCTTCGTCCATCAAGTACATCCAGTCATCAAAGCTCACTTCGTAGATTGAGCCATCCACCGGCAGGTTGAGTCGGTAACGCCAACGCAGTGCGTTGCCCGCCACTTCGCCAATCGCCTCGCCGACCACATCACCTGCCCGACCGCGCCAGCGCCCCGGGCCATCCGGTGTCAGCGTCCACACCCGCTGTTGGCGCGTGCCATCGCTGTACAGGAAACGCTCGTCGAGAATCAAGGCGTTGCCCTCGCGCCGGCTGGCGATATTGACCTCAAAGCGCTTGGCCACTTCGCCCGAACGCTTCTGGAAAATCCCCCAGGCCTTGACGGGCTTGCTGAAGAAACGCTCCAGGTCCAACTGCGGTTGCTGGTCTGCGTAGTGGGCCACTTCGACGTTGCCGCAACTGCTCAAACTCAGCGCCAACAACAATGAAACCAGTAGACGTGTCATTGCCCGGCTCCGTGATCATGCGCGGCGAAGCGCCAACGCTTAGCACTGATACTTGTACAGAAATATTGATTTGTACAGGTTTGTGCGAAAAGAATAACTGAGACCTCAAATCACGCCCATAAAAAAACCGGCCACTGAGGACCGGTTTCTTTATGCATCTCCCGTCAGAACCCTCCTGACGCAAGCGCAAAATCTGAGTGGAGCGGGTAGAGGGAATCGAACCCTCGTCGGAAGCTTGGGAAGCTACTGTTCTACCATTAAACTATACCCGCTCAGAGCGGCTGACTTTGTACCAGATGTTCGCCGGGATTTGAAGTTTTTCTTCGAAAAATGTGTGAGTTGCGTTCATCAAGCGGGTGTGGGAGCTGGCTCGTCGGATCGCCGCACCACGACGCCTGCATCGCGGGCAAGCCCGGCTCCCACATCAGCGGTTAGTTCAAATCGCAAAGGCATGCTGCGTCTGGCCCTGGTGATAGCGCAACCGGCTGACCTGCCGCTCGGGTTTCAAAAAGCCGACCACCGCGTCCCGGCTGTCCCGGCACGCCGCCTTGTGCTCCATATCCAGAAAGTGCCCGGTGGCCTGGATGGTGCTGAAGCTGCTCTTGGCCACATGCTGGCCAAACAGCTTGGCATCTTCGGCGCTGGTGTATTCGTCCCATTCGCCATTTAAAAACAGCACCGGAATGTCGATTTGCCGGGCTGCTTTGAGGTAGCACAGCCGGTCGCTGTTGAGTACGTGGCTGATGTGAAAGTGCATCTGCCCGTATTCGTGCTCGGCCAGGTTGCTGACGTGTTTGTAGTTGAAACGTTTGAACAGCGACGGCAGGTGTTTGCCGATGGTGCTGTTGACCAAGTGGCCGACGCGGTCGCGGTCGAGGTTGCCGAGGTAGTCGACGCCGCGTTCAAGGTAGTCGCGCATCGGTGCGTTGACCACCGGAGAGAACGAGCTGATCACCGCCTTTTCCACGCGGCGCGGGCGCTCTGCGAGGGCTACCAGAGTGGCAGCGCCGCCCCAGGAGAACGACAGCACGTGTTCGGCGGCGAAGCGGTCGATGAGTTCCAGCAGAATCTGGCCTTCGACTTCCTTCGTCAGCATCTGCTCGTGGCGGTTATGGATTTTGGAGCGGCCAGCGTAGGGCTGGTCGTACAAAACCACATTGAATTGCGGGTACAGGCTTTTCACGGTTTGGGCGAAAGAGGCCGTGGTGGCCATGGAGCCGTTGACCAGGATGATGGTCTTTGCCGCAGCATCCGCGCGATAGAACTCCGTGTAAACCCGATACTGACCCTGTATATCCAACACAGCGATTTCTGGCCTCATGTCGTAAGACTCCTGGCAAGCGGGTAGGGCGCGCAGATCAGTCTGCACACGCTTTATGACAGGTAGGCATACGCCTGGAAGATGAGCGCCCATGTCGGCCCGATGACGGCTGGCCGACGGCTGTTGTTAGGGCGGGCTGTTTGCCGCAAAGGCCCGTAGATCAAGCGCGGGCGGGGCAAGGTGTTTCTTGGAGGTTATAGGCGACTCGCCAGTCATATTTTGGCTGGCGTCTTGATTCAAGCAGCACAGACGCCAGGTCGCAAGGCGCCGAACTGGTTTTTTGCCATCACCGGCCGAACGGTCATCAGACCCTTCGGATTTCGTTGTCAGTCAGTGCCCGATATTCGCCCGGCGCAAGCGCATCATCCAGCACCAACGGCCCCATTCGCTCACGGTGCAGGCCGATCACCTTGTTATTAAAGTGCCCGAACATGCGCTTCACCTGGTGATAGCGGCCTTCGATGATGCTCAGCCGCGCGGTCCTTGGGCCCAGTAGCTCAAGTTCGGCGGGTTGGGTGGTGAGGTCTTCAAACGCAAAATACAGGCCCGCAGCAAACGTCACCGCGTACTCAGGGGTGATGTCTTGTTCGGTTTGCACGAGGTAAACCTTGGGCAGTTTGGTCTGCGGTTGGGTCAAGCGGCGCGACCACTGGCCGTCGTTGGTGATCAGCATCAGCCCGGTGGTATTGAAATCCAGACGACCGGCGATGTGCAGTTCGTCCTTGTCCGGCACATCCAGTAAGTCGAGGACCGTGGGGTGTTGCGGGTCGCACGTGGCGCTCACACAGCCTTGGGGTTTGTGCAGCATGAAATAGCGCGTTGGTTTGCCGACTTGCAGCACTTCATCGTCAACACACACGCAACTGAACTCACGCACTTCGTGGTGTGGATCGCTGACCGCCACGCCATCGACCGTCACCCGTCGCTCAACCAGCAGTAAGCGCACTTGCTGGCGATTGAAACGCGGCAGGTTGCTGAGGAAACGATCAACGCGCATTACTTAGGCGCAACCCCACGCAATTGCGCATCCACCTGGGCACACCGTGGGCATAGGCAGGCGGTGTTGCGCAGTTCATCCGGCAGCGCTTGGAGCACCGCTGGGTCGATGGTGACGCTGTAGCACCAGCAGGCTTGGTCGGCGGTGCGCGGGTCGGCCAGGGTGCAGTCGTTGCGAGCACCGCAGGCGGGGCAGAGGGTTGGCGTGGTCATGTCGGTTCGGGCTGTATCGCGCAGTTTCCAGCACGATACAGCGCCGCCCCGCTATTGCAAGCTGTGCAGGTAGGCGCGCCAGCCGCCGAAGTGGCTGATGTCCACCGCGCCCGCCAGGCCGTAGGGTTCGCAGATGAAGCCGGTTTCCCAGCGCCCGTCCGCCAGTTGCACCTTGCCAAGGCCCAGTGGCGCGGGGATGCCGGTGAGGAATGAGCCGAGTTCGCGGCTCGGCACTTCCCACACCTCAACCTCGACGGCCACGCCGCCTTCGCTCACCCGCAGCATGCCGGGGCGATAAGGCGGCCCGCCAGCCAGGGCGAACAGTTGATAGTCCGCCGAGCTGTGGGTGCGCTCCAACAAGCGTGCACCACGGCGCACTAATTGGCCGTTCAGCGCCAGCCCTTGCAGGTGTGCGCCACACACCACCAGCCGCGTCATGTCATGGCTGGCGTTGCCTGTTGGCGCGCCGAGCGATGCATCCTGCTGGCGCTGCAGCGCATCGGCCACGCCCAGCAGGTATTGATCGGTAAATGCGCGACCAAACAGCGTCACGCCCCAAGGCAACCCGTTGTGCATAAAGCCGCTGGGCACGGCGACGGCCGCGTAATCCAGCAGGTTCATGAAGTTGGTGTAATAGCCCAGTTCGGCGTTGCGCAACACCGGTTCGGCACGCAGTTCTTCCAAGGTGACTGGGCGGGCGATGGTCGGCGTCAGCACGCAATCGAGCCCTTCCAATAACACATCACATTGGGCTTTCAAGGCTTGCAGACGGTACTGCGCACGGAAGGTGTCGACACCCGTCACCGCCGGCGCCTTGGCCAACACGGCACGGATCACTGGCAGCACCGCTTCGGGCTCACGCTCCATCAGTTCACCGGCCACGCTGTAGCGCTCGGCCACCCATGGCCCTTCATAGAGCAGGCGCGCGGCTTCGAGGAAGGGTGACAGGTCGAGCGTGACCGGTTCGCCGCCGAGGGCAATCACGCGGGCGATGGCCTGCTGGAACAGGGGTGGGCCTTGCTCGCAGCCGAAGAATTCCAGGTCCTGAGTGCGCGGCACACCAAAACGAAACGGCCTCGGTGCACCGAACGCGCAGGCGTCATTCCACGCCGGGTTCTGGCGGCTGTAGGCGTCCAGCGGGTCGAGCTTGGCGGTCAGCGCCAGCAACTGGCTGGCCTCGCGCGCGGTGCGGGTAAAGGTGGTGACGCAATCCAGCGTACGGCACGCCGGCACCACGCCCGCCGTGGAGATCAGGCCTTTGCTCGCCTTGAGCCCCACCAGGTTATTCAACGCCGCCGGCACCCGGCCGGAACCGGCGGTGTCGGTGCCCAGGGCAAAACTCGCCACACCCAGGGCGACGGCCAACGACGACCCCGCACTGGAACCGCCCGCTGGATATTCCGGCAATACACTGTTGGGGCAGGCGCCATACGGCGAGCGGCTACCATTGAGCCCGGTGGCGAACTGATCCAGGTTGGTCTTGCCCAGCGGCACCGCGCCCAGGGCGATCAGTTGCTCGACAATCGTCGCACTGCGCGTCGGTACATAAGCAAACGCCGGGCAGGCCGCCGTGGTCGGAATGCCTACCAGGTCCATGTTGTCCTTGATCGCAAACGGCACGCCGAACAACGGCAATCCGGACGGCTCGCGAGCGTCCAGTGCCGCCAGGTACGGCTCCAGTTCCGCCACGCTGAGCAGATGAATAAACAGGTGATAGTCAGGGTTCAGTTGCGCGGCTTTTTCGCGCAACTGCAAGAGTAATTCGCGCGGCGTGGTATCGCCGCTGAGGTAGGCATTGCGCAGGTTGTCCAGTTGCAGATTCATGGCTTGTCCGCCTGTTGAAAAAGAAAAGTCAGTCACGTTCCAGCACCACCACCCGTTGCCCGGCGCCAATGCCGCTGCCGGGTTGCACCGGGATCTCGCGCACGGTGCCGGCGAAGGGCGCCACCACCGGGATTTCCATCTTCATGGACTCAAGAATCACCAGCACCTCGCCGGCTGAGACCCGATTCCCGGTAGCCACCTGAACCTGCCAGAGGTTGCCGGCGATAGGGCTGTCGACGCTGACCTCGTTGGCCAGCAGCGGGGTGTCTTCACCGATGGGCGCAGCCAGCTCTTCACTGTCGTAATGCGCCTGGCCGCTGGCGATCCAACGCTCGCGCTCGGCATTAAAAGCCTGCTGCTGATGCTCGCGAAAGGCGCCGATGCTCGACGCTTCCCGCGCCAGAAAAGCCTGGTAATCCGCGAGGTTCAACTGGCTGTGCTCGATGCTCAGCGCAAAGCGCCCCAGCGGGAAATCGCGGCGGATCTGCACCAGCTCATCAGCACTCACCGGGTAGAAACGGATCTGGTCAAAGAAGCGCAACAACCATGGCTTGCCATCGAACGCCGCGACTTCCCGGTAGCGGTTCCACATCTGCAGCGTGCGCCCCACAAACTGATAACCGCCCGGGCCTTCCATGCCATAGACGCATAGGTAAGCACCGCCGATGCCCACCGAGTTTTCGGCGGTCCAGGTGCGGGCCGGGTTGTATTTCGTGGTCACCAGGCGATGACGCGGGTCCAGTGGCGTGGCGACCGGCGCGCCGAGGTACACGTCGCCCAGGCCCATCACCAAGTAGCTGGCGTCGAATACGGTGTGGCGCACTTCGTCGAGGTTCGCCAGGTCGTTGATACGGCGGATGAACTCCAGGTTGCTCGGGCACCACGGCGCGTCTTTGCGCACGGTGGTCATGTATTTTTCGATGGCCAGTTGGCAGGCCGGGTCGTCCCACGACAACGGCAAATGCACGATGCGCGACGGCACTTGCAGGTTTTGCGTGGCGCACACGGCGGCCCATTCGGTGGTGATCAGCGGCAGCAGCTCGGCCAGCGGCAGTTGTTCGGGCTGGTAGTGGATTTGCAGGGAGCGAATGCCCGGGGTCAGGTCGATCACGCCGTGCAGGGCGCGGGTTTGCAGGGCCTGCATCAGTGCGTGTGCGCGAAAGCGCAGCACCAGGTCGAGTTCGGCGGCGCCGATTTCCAGCAGCAGGTGGGTGTCACCGGCGAGGCGAGCGACGAGGCGGGTGTTGTCGTGGCCGGTGTCCAACACCACTGGCGACTCGATCAAATGTGGGCGCGGGCTTGCTCGCGAATGCATCACCTCGGTTTGACTGACAGACCGAGCCGTCTGCATCGCGGGCAAGCCCGGCGCCCACATTTGATCCCAGTTCAGGGCGAGATCGCGGGCGGTTTTGAGGTCGACCGGTTCGAAGCGAATTTTGTCACCCGCCTTGAGTTGCCCCAGCTGCCACAGGTCCGCCTCAATCACCGTCACCGGGCACACAAACCCACCCAGGCTCGGCCCATCCGGCCCGAGGATCACCGGCATATCCCCAGTAAAATCCACCGCCCCAATCGCATAAGGATTGTCATGAATGTTCGACGGATGCAGCCCGGCTTCGCCGCCGTCCGTGCGCGCCCATTCAGGCTTTGGCCCGATCAGCCGCACGCCGGTACGGCTGGAGTTGAAATGCACTTCCCACTGGGTGGCGAAGAAGGTGTCGATGTACTCAGGCAGGAAATATTCAGGCGCACCGTGCGGGCCATAAATGACCCGCAGTGTGCGCACCTCAGCCAATGGTTCAGCCATCAACTGCTGCCCGGCGTTGACGTCTGCCAATGGCAACACGTGCAACACATCACCGGCCCGCAAAGCACGCCCGCCATGCCCGCCAAACTGACCGAGCGTGAAGGTGCTTTTGCTGCCCAGATAGTCGGGCACTTGCAGCCCGCCGCGCAGGCACAGATAGCTGCGTGCACCGGCGCCTGCGAGGGTGCCAAGGCTCAACATCGACCCGGCCTCGATCAATAGCGCGGTATTCATCGGCGCTGTCTGGTCATTCAACAGCAGCGGGATTTCTGCACCGGTGACGGCGATGACCGCCGCGCAATTGAAGCGCAGCAGTGGCCCACTCATGGTGATTTCCAAGGCTGCTGCGCCGTCGCTGTTGCCCAGCAAACGATTGCCCAAACGCAGCGCGCGACTGTCCATCGGCCCTGACGGCGGCACGCCCACGGCCCAGTAGCCGAGGCGGCCAGGATAATCCTGCACACTGGTTTGCGTGCCGGCGCTGAGCACTTCAACGGTGTCGGCGGTGTAGACCAGATCTTCCAGGCAGCGCGTCCATGGGCGGCCGCTGGCGAAGGGCGCGGCGAGCAGGATCTGGCGCAGGTAATCGCGGTTGGTTTCCACGCCATAGAGCTGGCTGTCGCTCAACGCCTGATGCAGGTCCATACGTGCCTGTTCGCGGCTCGGCGCCCAACTGATGAGCTTGGCGATCATCGGGTCGAAGTACGCTGGGATCTCGCAGCCAGCTTCCACCCAAGTGTCGATCCGTAGGCCTGCGGCAACCGGGAAGTCCACGCGAGTCAACAGCCCCGGGCTCGGCTGGAAGTCCTTGCCTGGGTCTTCCGCATACAGCCGTGCCTGAATCGCATGGCCATGGGGGTTCAAAGCCAATGTATGCAAAGGCGGCATTTCACCGGCTGCCAGCAGCACCATCCAGCGCACCAGGTCCACGCCCCAGACTTGCTCGGTCACGCCGTGTTCCACTTGCAACCGGGTGTTCACTTCGAGGAAGTAAAAGCGGCCATCGGCGCTATCAAAGATAAATTCCACGGTGCCGGCGCTGCGGTAATTTACGGCCTTGGCCAGGGTAATGGCGGCCGCGCACAAGGCCTCGGCCATGCCGTCGGGCAGGTTCGGCGCCGGGGTTTCTTCGAGGACTTTCTGGTTGCGCCGCTGCACGGAACAGTCGCGCACGCCGAGGGCGATCACTTCACCTGCGCCGTCGCCGAACACCTGCACTTCCAGGTGGCGGGCGTGCTGGATGTACTTCTCGATGAAGACACCGGCGTCGCTGAAATTGTTCTGCCCCAGGCGTTTGACCGCCTCGAACGAGTCGCCCAACTCGGCCGCGCTGCGGCACACGCGCATGCCGATGCCGCCACCGCCGGCGGTGCTTTTGAGCATTATCGGGTAGCCCACCATATCGGCCGCCAACAACGCAGCGTCGAGGCTGTCGAGCAGTTCGGTGCCTTCCAGCAAGGGGATCTGATGTTGCTTGGCCAGAGTGCGCGCGGTGTGTTTGAGGCCGAACACGCGCAACTGTTCAGGCGTCGGCCCAACGAAGGCAATACCGGCGCTTTCGCAGGCTTGCGCGAAGGCGGCGTTTTCCGAAAGGAAGCCGTAGCCGGGGTGGATGGCCTTGGCGCCACAGGCCTTGGCGGTGGCGAGGATTTTTTCCACCGCCAGATAGGTGCCGGCCGCCGCGCCTTCACCGAGGCTGTAGGCCTCGTCGGCTTGCTGGATATGCAGGCTGGCTGCGTCAGCTTCGGCGTACACGGCGACGCCTTTGACCTGGAGCTCGCGCAAGGTGCGCAGGATGCGACAGGCGATGGCGCCACGGTTGGCGATCAACAGTTTTTCGAACATGGCAAAACCCTGCGGGCCGTCCCGCATGTGGGGGTACGCGCCAGGGTCGTCCATGGCGCCAATCTTTGGAGTTGATGGTGATCAACTGTGGGGGCCGGGCTTGCCCGCGATGGCGGTGGGTCTGTCACCTTATTTATTGGCTGATTAACCGCCATCGCAGGCAAGCCAGCGCCCACAGGGAAGCTTCATTGTTTTTGCATGCACTGCCCCGCTCGGGCCTGGCACAGGGCGAACAACCATTTACGCAACCGCTTCATTTTCAGTTCCATACCAGTAACTCCGCAGGGGTCGGGTTGTAGGCGTTGCAGGGGTTGTTCAATTGCGGGCAGTTGGAAATCAGCACGATCACGTCCATCTCCGCGCGTAAATCGACGTACTTGCCGGGCGCGGAAATACCGTCTTCAAAGGTCAGCCCACCGTCGGCTGTGACCGGCACATTCATGAAGAAATTGATGTTCGGCCCGATGTCGCTTTTACCCAGGCGGCCATCGTGGGCGCAGGCGCGCAGGTAGTTGTCTCGGCAGCTGTGCATGTAGCGTTTTTCCAGGGCGTAGCGCACGGTGTTGCTCTCTTGCGCGCAGGCGCCGCCGAGGGTGTCGTGGCGCCCGCAGGTGTCTTCGACGAGGGTCAGCATCGGCTGGCCGAGGTTGGAATACAGCACGCTGCCGGTGCTCAGGTACACGTTGTTTTGCCGACGCAGGGTGCGTTGCACGTCGTAGCGTTCCTTGGGGTTTTTGAGGCTGTAGAACAGCGTGTCGACGGCCTGGTTACCCTCAAGGTCAAGGATGCGCAGGGTCTGGCCGGCCTTGACCTCCATCAGCCACGGCTCGCCGGCGGGAATGGTTGCGCGGTACACCGCCGCATCGGGTTGTTTCAGTGCGATAGACATGGCAGCTCCTCAAGCGAACAGGCGGTCAGTGTTGATAAAGCCGCGCGTGTTTTCCGGGCGCGACGTGCGGCAGTGTTCGGCGACGCTGGGGGCCGCGTTCATCCAGCTCAGCTTCAGCGGTTGCGGTGCGTAATCGGGGTTGGGGTCCATCGGGTGTTGCAGGGCGGTGAGCACCACCAGCGTGTCCATCGGTGCGTAGAGCTCGATGTAGTCGCCGGCCTTGGAGTTGCCTGGCACAAAGTGCAAACCGCCGTCGCCGTCCACGCTGACGCGGCTGAACAGGTTGAGGGTCATCAACAGGTCGCAAAGCCCCAGGCCCCACTTGCCCAATTCCACCAGCAGGTTGTCGGTGCCGTTGCGGTAGAAGCCGTTGCGCAGTTCCTGATAGCGGCCCTTGCCATATTTTTCGGCCACCTCGGCGGCGCATAACACCCCGCCAATGCTGTCACTCCAGCCGCAGGTGTCGGCGGTGATGGCGGCCAGCACGCGGCCCATGTCCGAGTACAGGCAGTGGCCGCGGGTGAGCTTGGCGGTGTGTTGGCATTTGAGGCTGTCGGGCAGGTTCAGGCGTTCGGTTTTTTCATTGGCGTTGAGCAGCGTCAGGCTGACGTTGGCGCCGCCACGAATGTCGGTGAGGCGCAGCAGTTGGCCGCGCTTGAGCACGAAGGAACGGTGGCCGCCGCCGGGTAGCATTTCTTCGGCGAACGGCGCAAACAGTTGAGTGGAATCGGTCATTGGGCTGTGGCTCCAAGTTCGGCGGCGAGCGCTTTGCGGCGCGCGCTGTTCAAAGGGATGTCGTAGGTAATGCGGGCGCCATAGGCACCGGGGGCGTGGGGGTCGACGCGGACCTTGTCGAACACCAGCAAGCGCGTGCCGAGGCTGAAGCCTTCGCTCAGGTCGTGGGTGACCATGAACACCGTCAGCCGGGTTTCGCGCCACAGCGCCAGCAACAGCTGGTGCATGTCCTTGCGAATGCCCGGGTCGAGGGCGCCGAAGGGTTCGTCCAGCAGCAGCACGCGGGGCTTCATGATCAGGGCTTGGGCGATGGCCAGGCGTTGCTGCATGCCGCCGGAGAGCTGCGCCGGGTACTTGTCCAAGGCGTGGCCGAGGCCGACTTTTTGCAGCAGTGCGGCCGCCTGTTCCCTGGCGTGTCTTTTGGCTTTGCCGAACAGCCGGCCCAGCAGCGGTGAATGAGGCAGTTCAAGGCCCAGGGCGACGTTGTCCAGTACCGTCAAATGCGGGAACACCGAGTAGCGTTGGAACACCACGCCACGGCTGGCATCCGGCTCGGCGGCGAGGGCTTGGCCGTCCAGCAGGATCTGGCCTTTGCTCGCGGTTTCCTGGCCCAACAGCAGGCGCAGAAAGGTGGATTTGCCGCACCCGGAGGTGCCGACCAGCGTGCAAAACTCACCCTCCTTGACGTGCAGGTTGAGGCCCTCCAGCACCACTTGGTCGCCGTAGCGCTGCCACACATTGTTGACGCTGATAAAGCTCATGCCCGCGCTCCTTCGTACCAGGGGAACGCACGGCGGGTGAGGGTTTTCAGGCCCCAGTCCATCAGCCAGGCGAGCAGGGTGATCCACACCACGTAAGGCAAGATCACGTCCATCGCCAGGTAGCGGCGTACCAGGAAAATCCGGTAGCCCAGGCCGTCGGTGGAGGCGATGGCTTCGGCGGCGATCAGGAATAACCACGCCGAGCCGAGCATCAGCCGCAGCGAAATCAGCAGGCGCGGTAGCAGTTGCGGCAACACCACGCGCAGCATCAGGGTCCAGGTGGAGGCGCCGAGGGTTTGCGCTTTTACCAGCAGTTCGATGGGGATTTCCCGTGCGCGCTGCTCAAGGTCACGCGCCAGGGCTGGGGTGATGCCGATGACGATCAGCATCACTTTGGACAATTCCCCCAGCCCGAACACGATGAACAGAATCGGCAGGATCGCCAGCGGCGGCACCATCGACAGCACCGTGAGCAACGGCGACAACGGCGCGCCAAACAGCGGCAGCGTACCGGCGGCAATCCCCAGGCACAGGCCGGCGAGGGCGCTTATTCCTAAGCCGATGGCGAGGCGGCGCAGGCTCGACGCGCTGTCTTGCCACAGCACGTACTCACCGGTACGCGTGTCGGCGCTGAACGCCAGGCGTTTTACCGCGTCGCCCATTTGCACGGCGCTGGGCAGCAGCTTGTCGTTGGGGTTGTCTGCCAGGCGCTCGGCCGAGCCCACGAAGTAGGCGAACAGCAGCAGGGCGAACGGCAGGATCACCAACAGCAGGCGACTGGAGCGTTCCGGGTGACGGTTGATCAGGCGCATGGCCGGGTCCTCTTACAGCGTGCCGTCGGCGGCCATCTGCACATAGCGGGGGTCGAAATGCAGCTTGAGGTTGGCGGTGTCGCCGCTGGTCACGCCATTGGCGAAGCTCATGCCCACGGCGCTGGTGTCCTTGGCGCCCTCACCGAGCAAGCCGTGCTGGAAGGAGAATTCGGCAACTTTGCGCATGGTGGCGGGCAACTGCGCACTGGTGGCGAAGGCGAGGGCTTCCTTGGGCGTGGCGAACAGCTTGGTGGTGTCCAGTTGCGCCTGGAAACCCTTGAGGTCGGTGCCCGACGCTTTGGCCATATGCTCCAAGGCTTCGGTGCTGGCGGCGTTTTTGGCGTTCATCAGCGCGACCACTTCAAACCAGGCACCGGTGAGCGCTTTGCCCAGGGCGGGGTTGTCTTTGAGGGTTTGGGTGTTGACCACCATCATGTCCATGATTTCGCCGGGCACTTTGCTGGAGTCGAAGACTTGCGTGACACCGGGCTTGGCCTTGATCTCGCAGAGCATCGGGTTCCAAGTCGTGACGGCTTGCACTTGATTGGTGTTGAAGGCAGCGGCGATGTCGGCGTCGGAGGTGTTGACCACTTTCAGGTCTTTTTCGGTGAGGTCAGCCGATTCCAGTGCACGCGCCAGCAGGTAGTAGGACACCGAGAGTTCCACCAGGTTGACGTTCATGCCCTTGAGGTCGGCCACGGTCTTGCCGGTGCCTTTGATCACCACGCCATCGTTGCCGTTGGAGAAGTCGCTGACCACCAGCGCGGTGCTGTCCACGCCACCGGCGGCGGGGATGGTCAGGGCGTCCATGTTGGTCATGGTGCAGCCATCGAATTGGCCGGCGGTGTACTGGTTGATGGATTCGACATAGTCATTGAGCTGCACCATGTCGATCTTGATGCCGTACTTCTTGGCCCACTTGTCGAGGATGCCCTGGCTGCCGGCGTACTCCCACGGCATCCAACCGGCGTAAATGGTCCAGCACACACTGAAGTGGTCTTTGCTGGCGGCTTGGGTCTGGAAGCTCAACACGGCGGCGAAAGCGGCGGCGAGCAGGGCGGGTAAACGGGGTGTTGGCATGGGGTTTCTCCAGTTGATCATGGGCGGGCAGGGAGCAACGCGGCACCGTGAACGGTGGCTTGTCTCCCGGGCTTTTATCCCGCCGTGTAACCTCAACTGGAGGTCGCCAACTCTCGGACCAGCCACTCGCGTCAAGCGAGCCGGAACCCTAGTCAGCCATTGCAAATTGTGGTGCCGCGAACCTGTGATGAAGCCTGCACGGGTTAGCCAAAGCGAGAGTCGTGCCAAGTAGGCCGCGAGCCTTTAGACCGAAGGTTTGCGCGAGGAGGGTGAGGGGCAGGGGGCTTGGGCTGCGTTGTGCTGGTGCGCTGGCGCACTGCAATGAAGCGCTCGCTTCGTCTGAAACAGATGTTTCAACCTGTGTCCGAAACGCACCAGATTCGGTTTTTGATGTCAGATATTTCGTCATTCAATGAAAGACGAATGCCGCCCTTCAGCGTCGCTGAAGGTGCTCTCAAGCGGTCCAGGAGGCCGCCATGTATCGACGACTGCTTCTTAGCGCTTTATTCGGCCTGACCCTGTCTGCGTGTGTGCCCTATTACGATGGCGGGGGTACTTACTATCGCTCTGAGGTCTACACCACTCCGGCCCCGGCCTATTACTACGGCGGCGGCCCCAGTTACCACTATGGGCGTGGCTACTACGCGCCGCCACCGCGTTACTACCCGGCGCCGCGTTATTACCGGCCAGCGCCGGGCTATTACCCAAGGTCTAATTACCGGCCGTACCCGAACCAAGGCTGGGGCGGCAACCGTTGGGGCAATGGCGGTGGGCATAACCAAGGCGGCAACCGTGGCGGCGGCCACGGTGGTGGTCACCGTTAGACGTCGGATAAGTCCGCCAGTGGGTGCCGACCTTCCCAGGCCTTGTGGAAATGCGCTTGCACCACGGCCTCGGGAATGGTGTTGATATCCGGCCAGTGCCAATGGGGCGTCTGGTCCTTGTCAATCAACCGCGCGCGCACGCCTTCGGCGAACTCCGGGTGACGGCAGCAGTTCAGGCTCAGGGTGTATTCCATCTGGAACACCTGGGCCAGGGACAGATGCCGGGCGCGTTGAATCTGCTCCCAGACCAGATGCGCCGTCAGCGGGCAGCCTTCGCTGAGGGTCTTGCCGGCGCGGCTGAACAGCGGGTCTGCGTGGTCGCGCAATGGGCTCAGCGCGCGCCAGGCACAGCGCACATCACCGACGTCCAACCATTCGTCGATCTGTGCACGGCGGGGCAGCCATTGCGCCTCGGGTTGCTGGCTGACCGCTTCCTGGGCCAGTGCCTTGAGCAGGCTGTTGAGTTGCATCGCGGTTTGTTCCTGCCAATTCAGTTGCAGCAGACCTTCGATTAATTCTTCTTGCTGGTCATCGCGCAGGAAACGGTCGGCCAGGCCCAGGTCCAGGGCGTCGCGACCATTGATGTGCGCGCCGGTGAGGCCAAGGAACACGCCGAGCTTGCCGGGCAGGCGCGACAGGAACCAACTGGCGCCCACATCCGGGTACAGGCCGATGCTGATCTCGGGCATCGCCAGACGGCTGCTCGGTGTCACGATGCGCACCGCCGCGCTTTGCAGCAGGCCCATACCGCCGCCCAACACGTAGCCGTGGCCCCAGCAGATCAGCGGCTTGGGGTAGGTGTGCAGGCGATAGTCGAGGCGGTATTCCGCCGCGAAAAACTCTGCGGCCAGGGTTGGCACAGCGCCGGGCTGTTCACGGCAGGCCTGGGCCAGGCTGCGCACTTCGCCGCCGGCGCAAAAGGCTTTGGGGCCATTGCCGCGTAGCAGCACACAGGCGATGTTCGGGTCTTGGGCCCAGGCATCCAGGCGATCGCCCAGGGCCAGGATCATCGGCAAGGAGAGCGCGTTGAGAGACTTTTCAGCATCCAGGCTGGCAATGCCGATGCGGGCACCGTCGCTGCCGGTCAGCTCTTCGAAGTGCAGGTTCATCGTGACCTCAATCGAGAAAGTGAACGATCAGTATGATCGCTTCAACAGAAAGTGCCGGTTGTGTGTCAGATCAATTGACAAGCGGGGTCGGCTTTCCTAGGGTTCGCCCATTCTTTTTTACACGACGAACACACCATGACCGAAGGCGACCGTATCAAACTCGAACCCAGCTGGAAACACGCTCTGCAGGATGAGTTCGAACAGCCCTACATGGCTCAACTGCGCGAGTTCCTGCGCCAGGAACACGCCGCCGGCAAAGAGATTTACCCACCGGGCCCGCTGATTTTCAATGCACTCAACTCAACGCCGCTGGACAAGGTCAAGGTGGTGATCCTCGGCCAGGACCCGTACCACGGCCCAGGCCAGGCCCACGGCTTGTGCTTCTCGGTGCAACCGGGCGTGCCGACGCCGCCCTCCTTGGTGAATATCTACAAAGAGCTCAAGCGCGACCTGAACATCGACATCCCCAACCACGGTTGCCTGCAAAGCTGGGCCGACCAGGGCGTGCTGATGCTCAACACCACCATGACCGTGGAACGCGCGAATGCCAACGCCCATGCGGGCAAGGGCTGGCAGTTCTTTACCGACCGGATTATCGAAGTGGTCAGCGCGCATCAACCGCACTTGGTCTTCCTGTTGTGGGGCGCCCACGCGCAAAGCAAGCAAAAACTGGTGGATGCGACCAAGCACCTGGTGCTGACGTCGGTGCATCCGTCGCCGCTGTCGGCGTATCGCGGGTTTTTGGGCTGCGGGCATTTCAGCCGCACCAACAAGTTTCTTGAGCAGAATGGCGAGACGCCGATTGAGTGGCGGTTGCCGCCACTCTAAAGCTCAGCACAGTCCAATGTGGGAGCTGGCTTGCCTGCGATAGAATCACCTCGGTCTGGCTGAAACACCGAGGTGCCTGGATCGCAGGCAAGCCAGCTCCCACATTGGAATTTGGTGGAGGGTTTAGACGTTGTCTGGCTGGCGGTTCCAATGCCTGAACAACGGCTCTGCCAGAAACAGCACAAATAACAAGCGCATCACCTGCATCGCCGTCACCAACGGCACCGACAGTTGCAAGGTCTCGGCGGTGAGGCTCATTTCGGCAATGCCGCCGGGCATCATGCCCAAGGTCAGTGAGCGCAAGTCCAGCTGCGTCATGGCGCTCAAGCCCACCGCCGCTAACGTTGCCAGCGCCATGGTCAACGCCGTACCGATCAGCGTACGCGCCATAAACGACGGGGCCCGGCGAAAGAACTGACGGTTGAAGTGGCAGCCCAAGCCGCTGCCGATCAGCCATTGGCCGATCTGGCTGCCGCCATCCGGCAGGCCGATATGCAAGTCCCACACTACACTGGCGGTGGCGCTGACCAACAGCGGCCCGAACAGCCACGGGTTCGGTTGGCGCAAACGCTGCCATCCCCAGGCCACCAGCGCGCCAAGTGGAAATAACACCGCCAGCCAGGCCCAGCTCACCGGCGCCGGCTGAAACTGCGGCGCGCCGCCTTCGAGCAAATACTTGAAGATCGCCGGCACACACAGCACCACCACCAGCACGCGCAAACTCTGCCCCGCCGCAACACGGCTGAGCACCGCGCCATTACGCGCGCCGAGGTTGACCATCTCACCGGAACCGCCCGGCATGCTCGAGAAAAACGCGGTGGCGCGGTCTTCGCCACTGCGGCGCATCAACCACACACCGACAATGCTCGACAGGCTGGTGATCAGCGCACCGAAGAAGATCAGGCCGAAGTGGCTCATCACCTGCTCGATCACCATCGGCGTAAAGTGCAGCCCGATGCCGACGCCCACTACCCATTGGCCGCATTTGCGTCCGCCGGGAATCTCGGCCAATTGCCACGGCGTCAGGCAGCGCACCAGGATGATCGCCAGCAACGAGCCGACCATATACGGCAAAGGCCAGCCGACGAGGCTGGCCAGGTAACCGCCGGCCAGGCCGACCAGCGGTGTTGCCCACCATTGTTTAAAGGTGACCTCAGACATCGGCCACGGCGCGACGCTGCAGGGCACGTTTGCGGTAGATGCGCAGCAGCGGCACAAGCAACATGATTGCGGTCAGTACCCACACACCAAAGGTGATTGGGCTGGACCACAGGATTTCCAGCGCGCCGTTGGAAATCGACAGCGCGCGGCGCAGGTTCTGCTCCATCAGGCCGCCGAGGATAAAGCCCAGCAGCACCGGCGACAGCGGGAAGTCCAGCTTGCGCAGGATGTAACCGAAGATGCCGATACCAATCATCAGGAACAGGTCGAAGGTGGTGGCGTGAACCGCGTACACCCCAATCGCGGTGATGATGGCGATTACCGGCACCAGCGCCCAGTTTGGCACGGCAAGGATGCGCGTGAAGATGCGGATCATCGGGATGTTGAGGATCACCAGCATGATGTTGGCGATAAACAACGAAGCGATCAGGCCCCAGACGATGTCCGGCTGTTGTTGGAACAGCAGTGGGCCGGGGGTAATGTTGTACAGCGACAGCGCGCCGATCATCACCGCGGTAGTGCCTGAGCCGGGTACGCCGAGGGTCAGCATGGGGACGAGGGCGCCGCAGGCGGCAGCACCGATGGCGGTTTCCGGCGCGGCCAGGCCACGTTTGTCACCTTCGCCGAAGGTGCCGCTGGCACCGGCGATACGTTTCTCGGTCATGTAGGCCACGGCGCTGGCCAGGGTGGCGCCGGCGCCCGGTAGCACACCCATGATGAAGCCCAGGACGCCGCAGCGAATATTGACTACGAATACCGACGCTGCTTCCTTGAAGTTGAACATCATGCGCCCGCTGGCCTTGACGGCTTCCTGGCCATGGTGGGTTTTTTCCAGCAGCAACAGGATCTCGCTGATGGAAAACAGGCCCAGGACCAGCACCACAAATTGGATGCCGTCGGTCAGGTGGATATTGTCACCGGTAAAGCGGTACACACCGCTGTTGGCGTCGATACCCACCGCCGACAGGAAAAGGCCGATCAAGGCGGCGACAAAGGTTTTCAGCGGTTTCTCACCGGCCATACCGCCCAGGCAGACAATCGCGAACACCATCAATACGAAATATTCCGCAGGCCCAAAGGCAATCGCCCATTTAGCCAGCAGGGGAGCAAACATCACCATGCCGCAAGTGGCGATGAGTGCACCGATGAACGAACTCCATGCTGACAACGACAGTGCCACGCCCGCCAGGCCTTTACGCGCCATCGGGTAGCCGTCGAGGGTGGTCATTACTGTCGAGGCTTCGCCCGGGATGTTCAGCAGAATCGAACTGATACGGCCGCCGTATTCACAGCCAAGGTACACGGCCGCCAGCAATATCAGTGCTGACTCAGGCGGCAGCCCAAGCGCGAAGGCGATGGGGATCAACAGCGCGACGCCATTGATCGGCCCCAGGCCCGGTAACAGGCCGACCACGGTACCGATCAGGGTGCCGCACAATGCGGTCACCAGGTTGTAGGGGGTCAGCGCAACGCCGAAACCCTGGCCCAAATAGCCAAGCGTATCCATATCAGTTCTCCAGAACGTCGAGCAGGCCGAGGGGCAGAGGTACGTCCATGGCTTTATCAAACAGCAGATAAAGACCGACGCTCATCAACGTGATAATCACCACGCTGGGCAACCAGCGACCGCCATATAGCCGAGCCATTGGTATACCGATCAGCATGCTGCTGAGAATGAAACCCAGCGGCTCGAAGGTGCCGGCAAATATCAGTAGCAGTGCCACGCATAGGCCGATTTTGATCAGGGTCGCTCGGTCCAGCGGTGGTTCGTCGTCCTTGTATTGGGTGGGCTGAGGGCGAAACAACATATAGATCAGTGCCAGGCTCATCAGGCCGAGCATCAACAGCGGGTAGGCACGGGGTCCGACCGGCTCGTAGGAAAATGCCGCCTGATACGGCCAGGCCATCAAGGCCAGGCCGGCGCAGGCAAGCAGCAGCGTGGCTGCAAAAATGCGTTGTAAGAGCATGGGAAACTCCTGGGCCCCACCCCTGATGCACAGAGGCGTGGCCGCGCGAACAAGGGGCGATTACTGGATCAGGCCGAATTCTTTGGCCAGCACTTTGTAGTCAGCCACCTGTTTCTTCACGTAGGTGTCCAGCGCAGGTCCGGTCATGGCGAACGGGAACAGCTCGCGCTGGTTGCGCAGCTTGGCGAAGTCTTCGGAAGCCAGCAGCTTGTCAAAGGCGGCTTTCCACCAGGCGTAGTCTTCATCGCTGACTTTTGGCCCGAGGTAGAAGCCTCGTACCACTGGCCAGACGATGTTGTAGCCTTGCTCCTTCGCCGTCGGAATATCCTTCATTTCCGGCTCGTCCAGGCGCTCCTCGGAAAACACCGCGAGTAAGCGCATGTCGCCGCTCTGGATATGGGGCATGGAGTCGGAGATGTCGGTACTGCCCACTTGGATATGGTTGCCCATCAATGCGGTGACAATTTCACCACCGCCTTCCAGTGCCACATAGCGCAGGTCGCGCGGATTGATGCCGGCAGCCTTGGCGACCAGAGCGGTTTGCATCCAGTCCTGGCTGCCCACGGTGCCGCCGGAGCCGATGACCACTTTGCTCGGATCTTTCTTCAGCGCCTGTACTAGGTCGTCGAGGTTTTTGTAAGGCGAATCGCTTTTTACGGCGATGGCACCGTAGCTGGTGCCCACGGCTGCCAACCAACGCACGGCACTTTCATCGAAGCGCCCGAACTTGCCTTGGGCCAGGTTCAACAGCGAACCACTGGACCACGCCACCAAGGTGCCGGCGTCTGCCGGGCGCTGCGCCACCACTGCGTTATAGGCCACCGCACCCACGCCGCCCGGCATGTAGGTCACGCGCATCGGTTTGCTCAGCAACTTTTCGTTGACCAGCGCGCTTTGCGCCAGTTTGCAGGTCAGGTCAAAACCACCGCCGGGCGAGGCCGGGGCGATGCATTCCGGGCGCTTGGGTTCGTCGGCGGCCAGCAGTTGGCCAGCGAACAGCATGCAGCCGGCGGCGAGGGCCAATTTACGCAGTGAATAGGTCATTTTTATCTCCGTCTTTGTTGTTATTAGGTGTGACTGCCCGGCACTTATTACCAGAGCGCGAGGCTGTAACTGACCAGCACACGCACTTCATCCGCGTCACGTGCCGAATAGTTGGAGCGGTACGTGGCATTACGCAGGCGCAGGGCTACGTCTTTGAACGTGCCACTTTGCACGACGTAGCGGATCTCGCTGTTGCGTTCCCACTCCTTGCCGGTCTCGCCGTTCCTGAGCTTGATGTTGTCACCCGACAGGTAACGGCTCATGAAACTCAGGCCGGGAATCCCCAGTTTGGCGAAGTCGTAGTCGTAGCGTGCCTGCCAGGAGCGTTCTTCGGCGCCGGCGAAGTCGTTGATCTGTACGAAGTTGACCAGGTACGGGTCAGTGCCATCCACATAGGGAAAGGCGCTGTCGCCGGACATGTGCTGGTAGCCGGCGCTGAGCTTATGGCCATTGAGGGCATAGCTGAACAGGCCGTTGAGGGATTTGTTGTCGATAGGGCCGCCGTGGGCTGCACCGGTGTCATCACTGATGGCCAGGCGCAGGTCGGCGCCGAAGGTGCCGGGGCCCATTGGGCGCGAGGCCACCAGGCCCAGGAAGTGCTGGCGGTAGACATCGTCGAGCTGGGCGAAGTGGTAGCTGCCGGTGATCTTGTCGGCGAACTTGTAGTCCACGCCACCGAAGTTGAAGTGCTTGCCGGTAGCGCCGCTGACGAAACGGCTGTTCTTGTTGTTGAGGGCGATGTCTTCGTAGTCGGTAGAGTCGCGGTCCTTGGCTTTATCCAGGCGGCCACCGGTGAACACGAGGTTCTTGAATTCTTTGGACGTCAGCAGCCCGCCGTTGAAGGTTTGCGGCAGGATGCGGCCGTCGTTGGGCTTGAGGATCGGCAATTCGGGGATCAGCGCACCGATCTTCAGCTCGGTGGCGGAGATTTTCACTTTGCCGGTCAGACCGAGTTTGGAGTATTCATCCACGGCCCGACCGTTGTCGGTGGGCAACAGGCCGCTGCCGGTGCGGTCGGGGCTGGAGTCGAGCTTGACCCCGAGCATGCCCAATGCATCTACGCCAAAGCCGACGGTGCCGTCGGTGTAGCCCGATTGCAGGTTGAGCATAAAGCCCTGGGCCCATTCGTCGCGCTTGGACTGCTGCGCGCTGGTGCCGTCGCGAAAGTCGCGGTTGAAGTACATGTTGCGGGTTTCCAGGGTCGCGCTACTGTCTTCGAAGAAGGCAGCCTGGCTCAGCGGCGAAAAGCCGGCAAGGGCAGTGGCACTGGCAAGGGCGGTCTGGGTAAGGCGAGAAAAACGAACAGGCGGGCAAGCCTGGGGCTGTGTCGACAGCATCGTTGTGTACTCCGTTATTGTTCTTATTTTGGCGAAAACGCGTCTAGGCGTTTTTCTGGCGCTACGGATCAGGTAGCTCGGCGGGAATTACCCACCGTATCTGGATGCTAAAGGGCGAACCTTTCACTAACCTTTCAGCTGCATTTCAGTGTTTTCGGGCTTCACAGGGCAGGTGGCGCCTGTAAACTGCCCGCCAAAGCGTGGCGTCGACCATGCCCGAATGAGGTGAAAATCCATGCGTGTTCTCCTGGTTGAAGACCATTTGCAACTCGCCGAAAGTGTCGCCCAGGCGCTCAAGAGCACGGGTTTGACCGTCGACGTGCTGCACGATGGGGTGGCCGCGGACCTGGCCTTGAACAGTGAGGAATACGCGGTGGTCATCCTCGATGTGGGGCTGCCGCGCATGGACGGTTTCGAGGTATTGGCGCGTCTGCGGGCGCGTGGGAAAAATCTGCCTGTGTTAATGCTGACGGCGCGCAGTGATGTGAAGGACCGCGTGCATGGCCTGAACCTGGGCGCCGATGACTACCTGGCCAAGCCGTTTGAACTGACCGAGTTGGAGGCGCGGGTCAAGGCGCTGTTGCGCCGCAGTGTATTGGGTGGTGAGCGCCAGCAGGCGTGCGGCGTGCTGGTGTATGACTTGGATACCCGGCGTTTCACGGTGGGCGGCGAACTGTTGACCTTGACCTCCCGCGAGCAAGCGGTGCTTGAAGCGCTGATTGCCCGTCCAGGCCGCGTGATGAGCAAGGAGCAATTGGCCTCCCAGGTATTTGGCCTGGATGAAGAGGCCAGCCCCGACGCCATCGAAATCTATGTGCACCGTTTACGCAAGAAACTCGACGGCCAGCCCATCGCTATCGTGACCTTCCGCGGCCTCGGCTACCTGCTGGAAGCCCGCGATGCATAAGCCCAGCAGCTTGCGCTGGCGCCTGCTGTGGAACCTGGCGCTGTTGCTGGTGGTGTTGATGCTTGCCAGCGGCATGAGTGCTTACTGGAATGGTCGCGAAGCCGCCGACACTGCCTATGACCGCACCTTGCTGGCATCGGCGCGCACTATCGCTGCCGGGTTGACCCAAGTGGATGGCACCCTGAGTGCGAATGTGCCGTATGTGGCACTGGACACTTTTGCCTACGACAGCGCAGGCCGTATCTATTATCAGGTCAACGATATTGATCAGAAGCTGATCTCCGGCTACGAAAACCTACCCGGTCCGCCTCCCGGCACGCCGCGTACTGACGATTACCCCGCGTTGGCGCGGTTTTATAACGCCACGTTTCAAGGTCAGCCTGTCCGTGTGGTCAGCCTGCTCAAGGCTGTCTCCGAACCGAACATGAATGGCATGGCAGAGATTCGCGTCGCGGAAACCGATGAAGCGCGCGAGAGCATGGCCCGCAGCCTGATGGCCGACACCTTGCTGCGCCTTGGGATGTTGGCGGTCGGCGCGTTGATGCTGGTGTGGTTTGCCGTGAGCGCGGCGTTGCGCCCGCTCGAGCGCCTGCGCACGGCGGTGGAAGAGCGCCAGCCCGACGACTTGCGGCCGTTGCCGCTGGTGGAAGTGCAGGATGAGTTCGGCCCGCTGGTGCGCTCCCTCAATCACTTCACCGAGCGCCTGCGCGGCCAGTTCGAACGTCAGGCGCAGTTTATCGCCGACGCCGCCCACGAACTGCGCACCCCGCTGGCCGCGCTCAAGGCTCGCTTGGAGCTGGGCCTGCGCAGCGACGCCCCGCAGACGTGGCGCAGCACCCTGGAAACCGCCGCCCAAGGCACTGACCGCCTGACCCACCTGGCCAACCAGTTACTGTCGTTGGCGCGCATTGAAAACGGCGCGCGGGCGATTGCCGAAGGCGGTGCGCAATTGCTCGACCTCAGCCAGTTGGCGCGCGAGTTGGGCATGGCCATGGCGCCGCTGGCCCACGCTCGCGGTGTCGCCCTGGCGTTGGAGGCAGACGAGCCGGTGTGGCTGCGCGGCGAGCCGACTTTATTGAATGAGTTGTTGAGTAACCTGGTCGATAACGCGCTGGCCCACACGCCACCGGGTGGCAATGTGATCCTGCGGGTTACGGCGCCCGCGATCCTGGAAGTGGAAGATGATGGCCCGGGCATCCCGCTGGATGAGCGGGACCGGGTATTTGAGCGTTTCTATCGCCGCAGCCAGCAGGGCATGGGCTCGGGGTTGGGGTTGGCGATTGTCGGTGAGATCTGCCGCGCGCACTTGGCGCAGATCAGTCTGCATGATGGTGAGTCGGCGGGGCTGAAGGTGCGCGTGAGTTTTATCGCGGGTTGATCAGTAGAACATCGAGCGCGCTTCATCCAACTCGGCGCGCAGGGCATCGCTGTAAGGGTCGATACGCAGTTTCTTGATTGCCGGCAGGTCTGAAACCGCCACGTTCGCCAGCGGATGATCGGTGTCTCGGTGGCAGTACAGCACGGCAACTTGCACCAGGTCGATGTAGTCCAGGCTCGCGGAGTCCCGCTCCAGGTCCAGGTATTGCCCCGGCAGCTTCGCCAGCATCTCCGGGAAATCCCAGCCACCCAGCAGCTTGTCGCCCAGCAATGGATGAATGCTCTCGATCACATGGTTGAGGCTGACCGGGTCGGAGAGCAGTTCGTAATGGTCTTCGGCATAAGTGAGGATCGGTAGCACGCCTATCTGATGCACCAACCCGCCGAGGGCCGCTTGGTCCGGCTTGAGATGGCTGTGGCTGCGGCACAAGGCATAACTCACGCCCGCCACTTCCAGGCTGCGGCGCCACACTTCGCGCATTTTCAGTTCGACGACTTCGGAGCGCGCGTGGAAGATTTGTTCCATCACCAGGCCGATGGCCAAGTTACTACTGTAATTGGTGCCCAGCCGGGTGATGGCGGTGTGCAGGTCGGTGACTTCCTGGGTCGCGCGCAGCAGCGGGCTGTTGACCACTTTGATCAGGCGCGCCGACAGGGCGGTATCGCGACTGATCACTTTACTCAGGTGGCCGATGCTGATCTCCGGGTCTTCGGCGGCCTGACGTATCTTCAGGGCCACTTCCGGTAATGTCGGCAGAACCAGGTCATCGTTGTCGATGGCCGTCACTAAAGCCTGTTGGACTTTTTCCGCCAGCTTGTTCATTCATGCTCTCTAGGGTGTTGCAAAAAGGTATGGCGATTAACGCTGGATCTCTTGATCGCGATCCAGTTGGTAAGGCAGATCGAGCAGTTGCAAGCCGGGGCCTTCCAGGGTGCCTAAGTGCACATCGCCACTGTCAGCAGCTTCGGCTTGCAACACGGCCAGAAGTTCAACGGATTGGTCAGCTTTTGCTGCTATCACCACTTCACCGATGGCGCTGTTGTGGCTGGGCGCGAACAGCGGGGTGCCTGGCTCGGGCAATTCCGCGCCGTCGAGGCGCAGGCGATACAGGCGACGCTTGAGCTTGCCCAGGTACTGCATGCGCGCGACGATTTCCTGGCCGGTGTAGCAGCCTTTCTTGAAGCTGACGCCGCCGACGGCCTGCAGGTTGAGCATCTGTGGGATGAACAGTTCGCGGGTCTGGGGCATGACCTGGCCGATGCCGGCGCGGATCTGGCCGAGCAGCCAGTCATTCAAGTCAGCTTGTTGCAGCTGTGCAGCCAATTGGTTGCGCAATGCTTCGGCTTGTTCGGCGGGCACCCAGAGTTCGGCACGCCCGGGGGAGACGCGGAGGGCGATCAACGCTTCGGTGCGCGCTACGCTGTCGGTCTCGGCAGGCAGTTCAAGGCCGAGGGCGGCCAGGGTTTGATCTGCATTCGCCAGGCCGAAACGCGCCCAGGCGGTGCTTTCGTCGGTGAGTTTAGACTTGGAGAACACCGCGTATTTTTTCAGGTCGGCCAGTTGCGGCTCGAGCAGTTCGGTGGCCATGGCCAGGAGCACGCCATCACCTTGCAGCAGGATGCGAAAACTCGACTGCATGCGCCCTTTTTGCGTGCAGCGCGCGCCGAGGCTGGCCTGGGTGTCACTCAGGTAATTGAGGTTGCAGGTCAGTTGCCCCTGCAGGAACTTGGCAGCGTCGGCGCCGCGGACGGCGAGAACGCCTTCGTGGGACAGGGGGCAGAAAAAAGCAGAGTCGGCCATGGGTCATCGCAGGTCAAAAAGTCATGGGTGCATCATAGAGGGGCGCCCGGCAAATGGATAGTTTCCGTAGGGGGCGACCAACGCCGACTGGTCCGCTGCCGTCGGGGCTGTATACTTGCGCACTATTTGAGGAGCGCTCCATGGTCGAAGAAGTAGAAATCAATCGCCTCTACTGGCACAGCCGTCGTGGCATGCTCGAGTTGGATGTGTTGTTGGTGCCTTTCACCCGAGAGGTGTACAAGACGCTCAATGAGGTGGATCGCAAACTCTACGAGCGGCTGCTGACTTGCGAAGACCAGGACATGTTCGGCTGGTTCATGGAACGCGCCGAATCTGAGGATCCGGAGCTGCAGCGCATGGTTCGCAAGATTCTGGACCGTGTCCAGCCTAAGTAATCGCTTCGAATGCCGCTGGCAGGCCTCTCGGCTGCTGCTGGCGGCGTATCTGCTTGCCCAGTTGTTCGCACTGGGTGCCTTGCTCGTTATCGCGTTGCCTTTTGCAAGCCTTGGCCTGCTGTTGTGCCTGGCTCATGCCGCCTGGGTGTTACCTCGGCATATTCTGTTGACCCACCGTTCGTCGATTCGCGGCCTGCGCCGCGACGAAGACGGCTGGCAGTTATTCAGTAATGAGCGCGGTTGGCACAGTGTGCAGCTGCGTCCAGACAGCCTGGCATTACCGTTGATCGTGGTCCTGCGCTACCGGGTGCCGGGCGCGTGGTGGGTGCGTTCGATTTGCGTGCCGAGGGATTCGCAGGCTGGCGATGTGCATCGGCGCCTGCGGGTGCGTTTGAAGTTCAGCCGCCGTAGGTGGTTGGCACCAGGATAGTGTCGCGGGCCTCGGGCAGCATCTGCGGGTAGTCGAGGGTGTAATGCAGGCCTCGGCTTTCTTTGCGCTCCATGGCTGAGCGAATCATCAGTTCCGCCACTTGGGCCAAATTGCGCAATTCGATCAGGTCGCGGCTGACTTTGTAGTTGCTGTAGAACTCGTCGATCTCGTCCAGCAGCAACCGCACGCGGTGTTGAGCGCGTTGCAGGCGCTTGTTGGTGCGCACAATTCCCACGTAGTCCCACATGAAGCGGCGCAGCTCGTCCCAGTTGTGGGCGATGATCACGTCTTCGTCCGAATCGGTAACTTGGCTGGCGTCCCAGCGGGGCAGGGCGGCGGGTACCGGGATGCGTGGCAGTTGCTCGAGGATGTCGGCGGCGGCTGAACGGGCGTAGACGAAGCACTCGAGCAGCGAGTTGCTGGCCATGCGGTTAGCGCCGTGCAGGCCGGTGAAGCTGGTTTCGCCGATCGCGTACAGGCCGGGCACGTCGGTGCGGCCGTGTTGGTCGACCATCACGCCACCGCAGGTGTAGTGCGCGGCCGGCACCACCGGGATCGGGCCTTTGGTGATGTCGATGTTGAACGCCAGGCAGCGCTCGTAGACGGTGGGGAAGTGGGTCTTGATGAAGGCTTCGGGTTTGTGGCTGATGTCCAAGTAGACGCAATCAATGCCCAGGCGCTTCATTTCGTGGTCGATGGCGCGGGCGACGATATCCCGTGGCGCCAGTTCGGCGCGTGGGTCGAAGCGTTGCATGAAGCGCTCGCCATTCGGCAGTTTCAGGTGTGCGCCTTCACCACGCAGGGCTTCGGTGATCAGGAAACTCTTGGCCTGCGGGTGATACAGGCAGGTGGGGTGGAACTGGTTGAATTCCAGGTTGGCCACCCGGCAGCCCGAACGCCAGGCCATCGCGATGCCATCACCACAGGCACCGTCGGGGTTGCTGGTGTAGAGGTAGACCTTGGCTGCGCCGCCCGAAGCGAGAATGGTGAAGCGCGCGCCGTAGGTGTCGACTTCGCCGCTGGCGCGGTTGAGCACGTAGGCGCCGAGGCAGCGTTCGCCGTCCAGGCCCAGGCGTTTTTCGGTGATCAGGTCGACGGCTACCCGTTGTTCGAGCAACTCGATGTTGGGGCGTTGGCGGGCCTGGTCGAGCAGAGTCTTGAAGATCGCGGCGCCGGTGGCGTCGGCGGCGTGGATGATGCGGCGATGGCTGTGGCCGCCTTCACGGGTCAGGTGGAATTCGAATCCACCGTCGTCACTGCCCGCGTGTTCGTCGCGGGTGAACGGCACGCCTTGGTCGATCAGCCATTGGATGGCTTCGCGGCTATGCTCAACGGTGAAGCGCACGGCGTCTTCATTGCACAGGCCGCCGCCGGCGTTGAGGGTGTCTTCGACGTGGGATTGCACCGTGTCGGTGTCATCGAGTACCGCTGCGACGCCGCCTTGTGCCCAGAATGTCGAGCCGTTGGCGAGGTCGCCTTTGCTCAGCACTGCAATGCGCAGGTGGTTGGGGAGGGTCAGTGCGAGGCTCAAGCCGGCCGCGCCGCTACCGATCACCAGGACATCGTGTTGAAACTGTTGGCTCATTTGAAGGATTCCGCAAAAAGCGATCCAAAGGGGTGGCGCAAACAGGACGCCTGGATCGGCGAATCAAAGGGTCACACGGGCCACTAGTATATAGAGGGGGGGAGCGGCACAATAGCCGGGCATTCGTGGCAATGTGAGATTACGGCGCACGGCGAGGTAAAATCGTCGGGTTATTGAAGCGGGAACTTTTTGCATAAGCCCCGACTCAATAGCAGGTTGCCCGAAAGCTGGGAAAACGTTGAGTTTATTGGCCCGTCGGGAGCATTGGGCGCGTCAGAAAACCGGCGACAAGATTATTCGCGCAGCCGGCGTTGCCCGTGCTGCGTTTTTCGTGTGTGCCAAATCAGTACGCGCCGGAAACTTGCTTTGAGGGGGAGAACTTTTGCGAAAAGTCCGAGTCTATGTTTGCAAGCCTGATCGTTTAGTTATGCAAGCCTCCTTCAAGTACAACGAGGAGTGTTCATGCTAACCCAGGAAGAGGATCAGCAGCTGGTCGAGCGCGTTCAACGCGGCGACAAGCGAGCATTTGATCTGCTAGTGCTGAAATACCAGCACAAAATTCTCGGGTTGATCGTGCGGTTTGTGCACGACACCCATGAAGCGCAGGACGTTGCACAGGAAGCCTTTATCAAGGCGTACCGTGCACTTGGTAACTTTCGCGGTGATAGTGCGTTTTACACGTGGCTATATCGCATCGCCATCAACACGGCGAAGAACTATCTGGTGTCTCGCGGCCGCCGCCCACCGGATAGCGATGTAAGTTCAGAAGATGCAGAATTTTATGATGGTGATCACGGCCTCAAAGATCTCGAGTCGCCGGAGCGTGCTTTGCTGCGCGACGAGATCGAAGGCACCGTTCATCGCACAATTCAGCAACTGCCAGAAGATTTACGTACGGCGTTAACTTTACGTGAATTCGATGGTCTGAGTTACGAAGACATTGCGAGCGTCATGCAGTGTCCGGTGGGGACTGTAAGGTCACGGATTTTCCGGGCCCGGGAAGCCATCGATAAAGCCTTGCAACCGTTGTTGCAGGAAAACTAAAGACAGCGGCGACAGCCAAGAGAGGAACCGCCATGAGTCGTGATGCCCTGCAGGAATCGCTGTCCGCAGTGATGGATAACGAAGCGGATGAACTGGAACTTCGTCGAGTGCTTAACGCATTTGATGATGCCGAAACCCGTGATACCTGGTCTCGTTACCAAGTCGCTCGGGCGGTGATGCACAAGGATCTTTTAATCCCTCGTCTGGATATTGCTGCGGCCGTTTCTGCTGCGCTGGCTGATGAAGCCGTTCCGGCAAAAGCTGCTCGTGGTCCATGGCGTAGCCTGGGTCGTCTGGGTCGTCTGGCAGTCGCTGCTTCGGTAACCGTTGCTGTGCTGGCCGGTGTTCGCCTGTACAATCAGGACGAAATCGCGGGTGCCGAGCTGGCCCAACAGACTCAGCAACCGGTAATGGCCGGTCCGCAAGTTAAAGGCCCAGCCGTACTGGCCGGCTACAAGGAAAGCTCCGATGCCTCCGGCCCTATGGCTAACGGTGTACTTCAAGGGCAATCCGGCTGGCAGGATCAGCGTCTTCCAGGTTACCTGCGCCAACACGCACAGGAATCGGCCTTGAAAGGGACTGAAAGCGCTCTGCCATACGCTCGTGCAGCAAGTCTGGAAAACCGCTAAACCGCTAAGGGGCTCTATGCGCGCCATACCGCTCCTTACGCTTTTGCTCAGTGGCTGGTTTGCACTCCCCGCCCATGCCGATGAAGCCCAAGACTGGCTTACTCGACTTGGGCGTGCAGAGCAGCAGCAAAGCTTTCAAGGTACGTTTGTCTACGAACGTAATGGCAGTTTTTCTACCCATGACATCTGGCATCGTGTCCAGGATGGTCAGGTCCGAGAGCGGCTTTTGCAGCTCGATGGGTCGGCCCAGGAAGTCGTGCGCGTAGATGGCCGCACGCAATGTGTCAGTGGCACGTTGATCGCAGGCCTTGGTAATTCCCCTGATGCGCCGTCGCGCGCACTTGACCCGCAAAAACTCACTCAATTCTATGAACTGGCCGTCATTGGCAAATCGCGCGTGGCCGGTCGTAATGCGGTGATTGTGGCGATCACGCCGCGTGACCAGTACAGGTATGGCTTTGAGTTGCACCTGGATCGTGAAACCGCGCTGCCGCTCAAATCCTTGTTGCTCAATGATCAGGGCCAGCTGTTGGAGCGTTTCCAGTTCACGCGACTGAACACTTCGCCGTCCCCCTCCGATCGTGACTTGCAGCCCACTAGCGAGTGCGCGCCTTTAGCCACCTCCAAGAACAAAGCGCCTGAAGTGCCCGCCACCCATGCGTGGCACCTGGATTGGTTGCCTCCTGGCTTCCAGCTCACTAGCAGCATTGCGCGTAGAGATACCCAGACCCAATCTACCGTCGACAGCCTGATGTATGACGACGGGCTTGCACGTTTTTCTGTGTTTCTCGAGTCAACCGACGGCGCGAGCGTAAGTGAAACGCGCACCCAGCTAGGCCCAACCGTTGCTGTATCCCGTCGCCTGAACACAGTCGATGGCGAAGTAGTGGTGACGGTCGTCGGCGAAATCCCCATCGGCACCGCCGAGCGCATTGCGCTGTCGGTACGTGGCGAAAAGACAGCCACCAAGCCGTGAATTGTTAATCCTATGTTCATCCTGGTCTTTCAATCTGCGCCTAAGCTTGGTTGGGTGCTGAGAGTATGAAATCTCTGGATCAGTATTTTCACTTGCAAAAAATCCCCATATTTTTTATAGGTCAGGGCTTGCCGGCCCTGGCCTTGTTTTGTTCGCGGAACAAAGATGTCGGTCGCAGTTTTCGGCGTTTCTTGAACCCTGTCGCTCAACCCTGCTCGTCGTAACGGGAGCTGTATGTCGATACCACGTTTGAAGTCTTACCTATCCATAGTCGCCACGGTGCTGGTGCTGGGTCAGGCCCTGCCCGCGCAAGCGGCCGAGCTGCCTGACTTCACCCAACTGGTGGAGCAGGCCTCGCCTGCCGTGGTGAACATCAGTACCACGCAAAAACTGCCGGATCGCAAGGTCTCGAACCAGCAGATGCCGGACCTTGAGGGCTTGCCGCCCATGCTGCGCGAGTTCTTCGAGCGCGGCATGCCGCAACCGCGCTCCCCTCGGGGCGGTGGAGGTCAGCGTGAAGCGCAGTCCTTGGGCTCGGGCTTCATCATTTCTCCGGACGGCTACATCCTGACTAACAACCACGTGATTGCCGACGCTGACGAGATCCTCGTTCGTCTGGCTGATCGCAGTGAGCTTAAAGCCAAGCTGGTTGGCACCGATCCGCGTTCCGACGTGGCCTTGCTGAAAATCGAAGGCAAAGATCTACCGGTGCTGAAACTGGGTAAATCCCAGGACCTGAAAGCCGGGCAATGGGTAGTGGCGATCGGTTCACCGTTCGGCTTCGACCATACCGTCACCCAGGGCATTGTCAGCGCCATCGGCCGCAGCCTGCCAAATGAAAACTACGTGCCGTTCATCCAGACTGACGTGCCGATCAACCCGGGTAACTCCGGTGGTCCGCTGTTCAACCTGGCGGGCGAAGTGGTCGGGATCAACTCGCAGATCTATACCCGTTCCGGTGGCTTCATGGGCGTGTCCTTCGCCATCCCGATCGACGTGGCCATGGATGTTTCCAACCAGCTCAAAAGCGGTGGCAAAGTCAGCCGTGGCTGGTTGGGCGTAGTGATCCAGGAAGTGAACAAAGATCTGGCTGAGTCCTTCGGTCTTGATAAGCCGGCCGGTGCCCTTGTCGCGCAGATCCAGGGTGACGGCCCGGCTGCCAAAGGTGGCCTGCAAGTAGGCGACGTGATCCTGAGCATGAATGGCCAGCCGATCATCATGTCGGCTGACCTGCCGCATTTGGTAGGTGCACTCAAGGCCGGTAGCAAAGCCAAGCTGGAAGTGATTCGTGAAGGCAAGCGCCAGACCGTTGAGCTGACCGTAGGCGCGATTCCGGAAGAGGGCGCCACCCTGGATGCCCTGGGCAACACCAAGCCGGGCGCCGAGCGCAGCAGCAATCGCCTGGGCATCGCCGTAGCTGAGCTGACGGATGAGCAAAAGAAAGCCTTTGACCTTAAAAGTGGCGTAGTGATCAAGGAAGTGCAGGACGGCCCTGCCTCCTTGATTGGCCTGCAGCCAGGTGATGTCATCACCCACCTGAACAATCAGGCCATCGACACCACCAAGCAGTTCACCGACATCGCCAAGGCGCTGCCGAAGAACCGTTCGGTATCGATGCGCGTGTTGCGTCAAGGGCGTGCAAGCTTCATCACCTTCAAGCTGGCCGAGTAATCCGCTAGAACAATAAAAAGCCCCGCGAAAGCGGGGCTTTTTTGTGGGCGGCGGGTTTAGCTCATCATCCCTTTTACCAGGCGTTCCTGTTCGATCAGCTCACGCTGGCGTGCGTCGATACGCGAGGACAGCGGGAAGTTGTTGCCGGCGCGGCGCTTGGCGAAGTCCAGTTGCTGAATGGCCTGCTGGAAGTCGCCTACCAATGCAAAGTACTCGGCGCGGGCTTGATGCAAGCCGATGATGTTGCCGGACAGTCCGCGTGTCTCGGCGACCTGGTACCAGACGTCCGGATCATCAGGACGGGACTTGAGCAACGCATCCAAGGCCTTCTCCGCATCGGCGGTGCGGTTCTGCTTGAGCAGCAAGTCCACGCGTACCTGATTCAGCGGATAGTTGCCGGGGTATTGGGTCAGCATCCGGTCAGTGCGTTGCTGCGCATCTGGCAAGCGGTTGTTGGTGATGTCCAGCTCGATCTGCGCCAGGTTGTAAGTGATGTCGTTGGGTGCCTTGGCCAGCAGCGGCGCCAGGGTTTCCCGTGCTTCCTTGAGCTGGGTGCCCTTGATCTGGGCGATGGCCAGGCCGTAGCGCGCCACATCGTTTTTCGGGTTCTCATCCAGTTGTGCCTGGAAGCGCTTGGCAGCCAGGCCCGGCGTATCTTCGTATTGCAACTGTACCCGCGCGCGAATCAGTTGATAACGCAGGCTGTCTTCCTTGCCGCCGGTTTTGGCTTGCTCGGCGCGGTTACGGGTGTCGGCGATCCGTGATTCGGTGACTGGGTGAGTCAGCAGGAATTCCGGCGGTTTGGCGTCAAAACGGTATTGGCGCATCAGCCGCTCGAACATGGTCGGCATGGAGCGGGGGTCGTAACCGGCTTTTTCCAGATTGAGGATGCCGATACGGTCAGCCTCCTGTTCGTTCTGGCGCGAGAACCGGCGTTGCTCCTGAATGGCCGCTGCTTGGCTGCCGGCAATCGCGGCAATACCGGCATCACCTGCACCCGCTGCCGCAGCGATAATGCCGCCGAGCAAAGCGGCCATCATCGGGATCTGCATGCGTGACTGCGCTTCCACACCGCGGGCAAAGTGGCGCTGGGACAAGTGAGCCAATTCGTGGGCGAGTACCGAGGCATATTCGCCTTCGGTCTGGGCATTGAGGAACAGGCCGCCGTTGACCCCGACAATCCCGCCAGGGGCGGCAAAGGCGTTGAGTTGCGGGCTGTTGATCAGGATGAACTCCAGGCGCCGGTCATTGACCTGGCTGGTCTCCACCAGCTTGTAAACGCTGGTTTCGACGTAATCCTTGAGCTGCGGGTCATTGAGTTGCGAGACCTGGCCGCGCAGATAGGCCAGCCATGCGCGGCCCAACTGATATTCCTGTTGTGGCGAGACAATGGCAGAACTGGCGTCGCCAAGTGACGGCAGGTCGTCCGCGAAGCCTGGAGAGGCCAGCAGGCAAGCCAGCGTCAGCAGGGTGGGGCGCAAAAAAGTCATGCACAGAGCCTTTCGACAAAGAGGTTACTGTAGCCGGACACTGAGCTTCGGACCAGATATTCTAAGCACCCTAAACGCTTGCCCGGAGTAAAACCATGACCGACGCTGTAGCCTTTGATGCCGAACTCGATGCCAGCGGCCTCAATTGCCCGTTGCCGTTGCTCAAGGCCAAGCTGGAACTCAATCGATTGGCCAGCGGTGCAGTACTCAAGGTGATCGCCACGGACGCAGGCTCCCAGCGTGATTTCCGTACGTTTGCCAAGTTGGCCGGCCACACCTTGTTGCACGAAGAAGACGCCGCCGGCGTGTACCGCTATTGGTTGCGCAAGGCCTGAACCGTTTGCCCCCATCACCCGAGGTTGATTGATGTTCAAAGTGTTACGAGACTGGATTCAGCGCTACTTCTCCGATGAAGAGGCCGTGGTGCTGGCGGTCCTGCTGTTCCTGGCCTTTACCGCCGTGCTCACCTTAGGTGGCATGTTGGCACCGGTGCTGGCAGGGATGGTGTTGGCGTACCTGATGCAAGGCCTAGTCACCACCCTGGAGCGTTTGCGCTTGCCGGGCGGGGTGGCGGTGGGGCTGGTGTTTGCCTTGTTCATGGGGCTGTTGGTGGTGTTCATCGTGGTGCTGCTGCCGTTACTGTGGCATCAGTTGATCACCCTGTTCAACGAGCTGCCGGGCATGCTCGCCAAGTGGCAATCGCTGTTGCTGCTGTTGCCGGAACGCTACCCGCACTTGGTGTCGGATGAGCAGGTGCTGCAGGCCATCGAAGTGGCGCGCGGCGAGATCGGAAAATTCGGGCAATGGGCGCTGACCTTTTCCCTCTCCAGCTTGCCGCTGCTGGTCAACATCATGATCTACCTGGTGCTGGTGCCGATCCTGGTGTTCTTCTTCCTCAAGGACCGCGCAATGATTGGTCGCTGGGTCAGCGGGTATCTACCGCGTGAGCGCGCGTTGATCACTCGCGTGGCTGAGGAAATGAACCGGCAGATCGCCAATTACATCCGCGGCAAGGTCATCGAGATTGTTATCTGCGGGGGCGTTACCTACATCGCGTTTGTGGCGCTGGGGCTGAACTACGCGGCACTGCTGGCGTTGCTGGTGGGAGTGTCGGTGGTGGTGCCGTATGTCGGCGCGGTGGTGGTGACGGTGCCGGTGATGCTGATCGCATTGTTTCAATGGGGCTGGAGTGACCAGTTCATCTACCTGATGGCGGTGTACGGCATTATCCAGACCCTGGACGGTAACGTGCTGGTGCCGCTGCTGTTCTCGGAGGCCGTCAACCTGCACCCGGTAGCGATCATCTGTGCAGTGTTGTTGTTTGGTGGGTTGTGGGGGTTTTGGGGCGTGTTCTTCGCGATCCCGTTGGCGACGTTGTTCAAGGCCGTACTGGATGCATGGCCGCGGCAAGAACCGGTGGTTGCGCCTTTGTTGTAACGATTGGGGCGAACACCCAGTGTTCGCTCCAAAGATTCAAGCCTTGTTCAACGCCTGCGCCGCCGCCAAAACGGCATCCACATGCCCTGGTACTTTCACGCCGCGCCATTCCTGACGCAGCACGCCATCCTTGTCGATCAGGAAGGTGCTGCGATCCACGCCCAGGTATTCCTTGCCGTACAGCTTCTTCAACTTGATCACATCAAACAGCTGGCAAACTGCTTCGTCCTTGTCGCTGATCAGCTCGAAGGGGAATTCCTGCTTGCCCTTGAAGTTTTCGTGGGACTTCACGCTGTCGCGCGACACGCCAAACACCTCGGTGTTGGCGGCCTTGAAATCAGCATATTGGTCGCGAAAACCCTGGCCTTCGGTCGTGCAGCCCGGGGTGCTGTCCTTAGGGTAGAAGTAGATCACCACTTGCTTGCCCTTGAGGGCGGCGAGGCTGAACGTCTGGCCGCTGGTGGCCTGAGCTTCGAAGTCGGCCACGGGTTTGTCGATGGCTACCGGCATGAGTACTTCCTTACATTGGGTTCTGTGGGCGCCATGGCTCGATCAACGCGTCGAGGTTCAGGGCATCGGCGAAATCCAGGAATTGGTCACGCAGCCAGCTGATCTGCACGCCGGCCGGCAAGGTCACGGTGAACGTGGCGTTGAGCATGGTGCCGCCGGTTTGTGGCGCTTGATAGGTGTCGCAGGTCAGGTTTTCCAGCTCGACGTTGTGGTCGATAAAGAACTGGCACAGCTCGTTGACGATGTCCGAGCGGTAGGCCGAGCTGACATACGCCACATAAGGCAGGGCCTGTGGACGGTTCTCGAGTGCGGCACTGCGGACCACATTGACGGTGAAATCGTGCTTCTTGGCCAGGCCCGGCAGGCCGGTCTCCAGGCGCGCCAGGGCGTCCCAGGTACCGGAAATCTGCAGCACCAGCGCACTGCATTCGCCATGGCGTGTGAGGCGGGAGGTTACGACGGCGCAGCGGTTTTCATGGCTGGCGCGGCACAGGACGTTAGTCAGCTCCATGGGGTTGGCGCCAAGGGCACTGATAACAAGGAATTGTTCGCGAACTGTGGGGGTGGACATGCAGCCTTCCTAAAACGATGAGCGGTCGATACGGTGAGGGCTGTATCGATCAAAGGATGAAGGGTAGCGAAAACCGTCGCCAAGGGATAGGAGGTGGCGTTTTCATTGCGTGATCAGTCTGATTTCAGCGTGCTTCAAGCCATGCTTTGGCTCAATGATGGCATTGCCCGTCGTTTAGTTGCCCCAGAACGCATCCTCAGGCGGTACTTCGCTTGTACAAGCATCTTGGCGCCAGTACCATTACGGCTCTCTTTTTCCGGCAGGAGCGGTTGCATGATTGCGGGCAGTATGGTGGCACTGGTCACACCCATGGATGCACAAGGTCATCTCGACTGGGATAGCCTGGGCAAACTGGTGGACTTCCACCTGCAAGAGGGCACCAATGCCATTGTGGCGGTCGGCACCACGGGTGAATCGGCCACACTGGATGTGGAAGAACACATCCAGGTGATCGAATTCGTGGTCAAGCGCGTCGCGGGCCGTATCGCCGTGATCGCCGGTACGGGCGCCAACTCGACGCGTGAAGCGATCGAGCTGACCAAAAACGCCAAGAAGGCCGGCGCCGATGCCTGCCTGCTGGTGACCCCGTACTACAACAAGCCGACCCAGGAAGGCCTGTACCAGCACTTTCGCACCATTGCCGAAGCCGTTGATATCCCGCAGATCCTCTACAACGTTCCCGGCCGCACTGCCTGCGACATGAAGGCTGAGACCGTGATTCGCCTGTCCACGGTGCCGAACATCATCGGTATCAAGGAAGCCACCGGCGACCTGCAACGCGCCAAGGACATCCTGGCCGGTGTGAGCAGCGACTTCCTGCTGTATTCCGGTGATGACGCCACGGCTGTCGAGCTGATCCTGCTGGGTGGCAAAGGCAACATCTCGGTGACCGCCAACGTTGCACCGCGCGCCATGAGCGAACTGTGCGCCGCCGCTATCGCCGGTGACGCCGTGACCGCCCGCGCGATCCACGAGAAGCTGATGCCGCTCAACAAGACACTGTTTATTGAATCCAACCCTATTCCCGTGAAATGGGCACTGTTTGAGATGGGCTTGATGCCGGACGGTATCCGTCTGCCGCTCACCCGGCTCAGCGAAGCCTGTCACGAACCGCTGCGACAGGCCCTGCGCCAGTCCGGCGTCCTGGTTTAATTGAGGAAGCACTACGCATGAAGCGATTGGCCGGACTTTCCGCACTTGCCTTGATTATCTCCAGCACCAGTGGCTGCGGTTGGATTTGGGGCCCGGAAGGCTACTTCCGTGACCGCGGCAGCGATTACCTGGAAGCACAAGCAACCAAACCGATGCAGCTGCCGCCGGACGTCAATGTCGCCAAGCGCCTTGACCCGTTGCTGCCTATTCCGCGTAACGTGGCCGACGACACCACTAAAGGTGAGTACGTGGTGCCACGTCCACAGCCGATCTCGGCCGTGGCGGACGCCAGCGACTACAGCCTGCAAAAGAGCGGCGACAACCGCTGGATCATCGCTCAACGTCCACCCGCCGAAGTCTGGCCTGTGGCAGTGCAGTTCTTCCAGGACAACGGTTTCCGCCTGGACCAGCAACGCCCGCAGACCGGTGAGTTCACCACTGCCTGGCAGCGCAGCAGCGAACTGTCCGCCAACATGGCCCAGCGCCTGCAGGCCAGTGGCGTAGCGGCTGACAGCGAAGCCCGTGTGCGTGTGCGCATCGAGCCTGGCGTGCAGCGCAATACCAGTGAAGTCTACGTGGTCAGCGCCGAGCGTCCTGCCGGCAGCACCGCCAACGTCGACTTCACTCCGCGTTCGGTCAACATGGGCGTTGACGCCGCGCTGGTCGACGAGATGCTGGCCAGCATGAGCCGTATCTCCGAGAAGGGCGGTTCGGTTTCCCTGCTCGCCGCACGTGATTACGACACGCCTAACCGCGTCAGCCTCACCGAAGACGGCAGCGGCAACGTGGTGCTGAACCTGGGTGAAGACCTCGACCGTGCCTGGGCCAGTGTTGGTCGCGCGTTGGAGCAGGGCCCTTGGCGCGTTGAAGACATCAACCGCAGCCTGGGCCTGTACTACATCAACGTGGCTGAAAAGGCCGAGAAGAAAGACGACGAGCCAGGTTTCTTCGGCAAACTGTTCGGCAGCAAGCCGACCAAGGAAGAGATCGAAACCCGTGCCGAGCGTTACCAAGTTCGTTTGAGCAAGGTTGGCGAAAGCGTACAAGTCACCGTCGAGAAAAACATCAACACCGTTGCGCCAGCAGAAACGGCGCGCAAAGTGTTGGGCGTGATTCAGGACAACTTGGGCTGATCCGATGCGTTTTGCCGTTCTCGGCAGCGGTAGCCAAGGGAACGGCACGCTGGTCGCCCACGACGACACGTACGTGCTGGTGGATTGTGGTTTCTCGTTAAAAGAAACCGAGCGGCGCCTGCTGCGCCTGGGGGTTCACCCCACGCAGCTGAGCGCGATTTTAGTGACCCACGAACATGCCGACCACGTGCATGGCGTGGGTTTGCTGTCTCGGCGCTACAATCTTCCGGTGTACCTGAGTCGTGGCACTCTGCGCGGGATGCGCAAACCCATAGAACCCGCAGGTTTCCTGGCCGGTGGCGAGCAGCTGCAGATTGGTGCGTTGAGCATCGATGTGATTGCCGTAGCGCACGACGCCCAGGAGCCGACGCAGTACGTATTCAGTGACGGTGAGCGGCGTTTCGGCGTGCTCACCGACCTGGGTTCGTACTGCTCCAAGGTGCTGGACGGTTACCGCAACCTCGATGCATTGATGATCGAGTCCAACCACTGCCGAGATCTGTTGGCTCGTGGTCATTACCCGTACTTTCTCAAGCAACGGGTGGGCGGCGAGCTGGGACATTTGAACAACCACCAGGCGGCGTACCTGGTGTATGAGTTGGGCTGGCAAGACCTGCAACACTTGGTCCTGGCCCACTTGAGCAGCAAGAACAACCTGCCGACGCTTGCCCGGCAATGTTTTGTCGACACCCTCGGGTGCGACCCGGACTGGCTGCAACTGGCCGATCAAGATTCAGGGCTCGACTGGCGACACATCGCCTAGCCCACCTCACTCAAAGCGGAGCCCATCATGGAAAAACGTGAAGAACTCTACCGCGGCAAAGCCAAGTCGGTGTACAAGACCGACGACGCCAACCGCCTGATCCTGCTGTTTCGCAACGACACCTCGGCGTTCGACGGCAAGCGCATCGAACAACTTGATCGCAAAGGCATGGTGAACAACAAGTTCAACGCCTTCATCATGCAGAAACTCGAAGCGGCCGGCATCCCGACCCAATTCGACAAACTGCTGGGCGACAACGAGTGCCTGGTGAAGAAGCTGGACATGATCCCGGTCGAATGCGTCGTGCGTAACTACGCCGCCGGCAGCCTGGTCAAGCGCTTGGGCGTGGAAGAAGGCCTCAAGCTCAACCCCTACACCTTCGAACTGTTCCAGAAGGACGACGCCAAGGGCGACCCGTTCATCAACGAATCCCACGTCGTGGCGTTCGGCTGGGGCACCACTGAGCAACTGGCGCGCATGAAGGAGTTGTCCCTTAAGGTCAACGACGTGCTGACCAAGCTGTTCGACGACGCCGGCCTGCTGCTGGTCGACTTCAAACTGGAATTTGGCGTATTCCACGACGGCTCCATCGTCCTGGGCGACGAATTCAGCCCGGACGGCTGCCGCCTGTGGGACAAAGACACCAAGAAGAAGATGGACAAAGACCGCTTCCGCCAGGGCCTCGGTGACGTCATCGAAGCCTACGAAGAAGTCGCCAATCGTCTCGGCGTACCGCTTTAATCGACGCAAGCATCTGATAGCACGGAAAAAAATCGCTTTTGGGGTTTGCTTCCGCGAAACACACTGTTATGATGCGCGCCGTTGGAGAGATGCCAGAGTGGCCGAATGGGACGGATTCGAAATCCGTTGTACCTTCACCGGTACCTAGGGTTCGAATCCC
>NZ_JBJGXU010000230.1:0-223 GCF_045447305.1 Pseudomonas sp. D47
CTCGACGATGGGTATTTGGGGATGTCGTCAGCATTTAACGTGCCGACAATCTGTATCTCATTTGTGCTTGTTGTTTTTGCAAATAGGAGGCTCCCGTATTCGGGGCTCCATGAATGGCCATATCCGCTGGATCTTATTAAATCTTTCATGCAAGTGTTGTGGGTCATCACTATAAGATTTCTGCCGGTGTTCTTGTGTTCAAGTAGCTTATCCACAATGTCGC
>NZ_JBJGXU010000231.1:0-220 GCF_045447305.1 Pseudomonas sp. D47
GCATAAGGTAAATCGTTCATATTTTGTTCATTTGGTAGCATGGGCGGATACATGTACCCGTAGTCAACTTCGGCTTGTGCGTTCAATGAAAGTGCAAGCGCCAAGCAGCCTGCTGCTTTGAGTGCAACTGATTTTATATTCACTGTCTTAGACTCGGGGTGGGAGGAAGGAAGCGGTTGGATTTTTTGTAAGGTTCTTTGTGAATGGCTTTTGGTTTTAA
>NZ_JBJGXU010000232.1:0-217 GCF_045447305.1 Pseudomonas sp. D47
GCCGACCTGATATTTGAAACTGAACTCAATCTAATGTGGGAGCTGGCTTGCCTGCGATGCAGACACCTCGGTCCATCAAGTACACCGAGTTGATGCCATCGCAGGCAAGCCAGCTCCCACAGAAAAGCAGAGCACTGCGGTGCTGGCAGCTAAACTCGCTCCCACATTGGGATCTCAGTACATCAGGCAGAGAGTGTACTGCCGTGCTTTTGCCTTG
>NZ_JBJGXU010000233.1:0-210 GCF_045447305.1 Pseudomonas sp. D47
AGCATCGACTTCCTGTGGGGCTAGCTCTAAAGAGTTAAAAGGTCCGACTTCTGGTGCGGAAGGTTGGGCAGGTTCCACCCCCAAGATATTGTCCGCACTGATTGCGATCTGTTCATTGCTTGGTCGCGTAATGAGTGCGGCCAGCTGCTTTTGCGATATGTGCGTCAGTTTTGCAGCCCGTGCTAAAGCATTCTTGCGCACTGTTTCGTA
>NZ_JBJGXU010000234.1:0-208 GCF_045447305.1 Pseudomonas sp. D47
CGAGTGACTCCAACCAAACCCCAACCCACAATCCACTTCCACCGCACTGGTGCGGTACAACCGGGTCCACTCAAATGGCAAAATCCCATCCAACGCGCCATCGGTAAGGGTCAGCAACTCCTCCCCAGTCACCATCGACACCGGGCAACCATGGGTGGCCGTTTTATCCGCAGGCGCCGCCGCATCTCCCTGCGGATTCTTCGCAGCG
>NZ_JBJGXU010000235.1:0-208 GCF_045447305.1 Pseudomonas sp. D47
TTCCGCAAATGGCCTCTCTATCGGATAGCAGGCTTGCTTTGCCTAGCATAGCGTCGGATGTTTGAACTGTTCTTGTGGTGGGGCTGGTGAACACATCAGTGTTGTTCAAATCAAAATAAGCGTTTAAACGAATCCCAACGTCTGTTGCTCTTTCGCCTCCATGCACGGTGATGCCATCGGCGGGGCCTAAACACGGATTGTTGGAACG
>NZ_JBJGXU010000236.1:0-204 GCF_045447305.1 Pseudomonas sp. D47
TTCCAGGTTACCGAATATGGCGCAGCGGACGGGACTCGAACCCGCGACCCCCGGCGTGACAGGCCGGTATTCTAACCGACTGAACTACCGCTGCGCGTAACACATGAAGCGAATGGTGGGTGATGACGGGATCGAACCGCCGACCCTCTGCTTGTAAGGCAGATGCTCTCCCAGCTGAGCTAATCACCCTTCGTTTCGGTGTGG
>NZ_JBJGXU010000024.1:0-84810 GCF_045447305.1 Pseudomonas sp. D47
GGTTCAGTTACAAATAAGCTGACTGACCCACCGCATTCGCGAGCAAGCCCGCTCCCACAATTGGATCTCGGTACATCAGACAGAAAGTGTGCCGCTGTGCTTCTGCCCTGCTTCTGCTTCAACCACTCAGGTCGGCTACTAGGCCGCCGTGCTCTTGCTTTTGATCTTGATCTTGATCTTGATCTTGATCTTGATCTTGATCTGAGACGCCCCGTTAACCACGCTGGCCGAACGCAGGCTTGAATCCGTGGGTAACCCGGCAGGACGCCGGGTTAGCCGCGCTGGGCCAAGGATGGCCCATCGCGGCGGCCCACGGATTCAAGCCGGAGTGAGGGCACACCGAGCCTAAGCGAGGTGCCGAGTGGTGGGGCGAGGACCTTTTGGTTACTTTTGGGTCCTTCCAAAAGTGACCCGCTGTAAGAGCGGAACCCTAGGTGGCCGTTACCGCAGCAACGGATATGTACTCAAACCACCAAACGAAACCATCAGCCCTTAGCCTCACTGATAATCTGCCGAATCGCCCCAACAAAAGCCTCAGCCGGCTGCCCCCCACTCACCGCATACTGATCGTTAAACACAATCGTCGGCACCGAAGTCACCCCCCGAGAAATCCACAGCTGCTCCTGCTCACGCACTTCTGCCGCATATTCATCGCTGGCCAAAATCTCAGCAGCACGCTTGATATCCAACCCAACACCTTCAGCAATAATCGCCAAAGTCGCATGGTCGGACGGATCCTGCCCATCAGTGAAGTAAGCCTTGAACAGCGCTTCCTTAAGGTTGTACTGCAACCCCTCCAACCCCGCCCAATGCAGCAGACGATGCGCATCAAAGGTGTTGTAGATACGGCTCTGACCGTCATTGCGAAAAGCAAAGCCCAACGCCGCCCCCATGTCACGAATACGCGCACGGTTAGCCTGCGATTCCTCAGCAGTGGAGCCGTATTTTTCAGTAATGTGCTCAACAATGTTCTGCCCAATCGCAGGCATATTCGGATTCAGCTCAAACGGCTGAAAATGAATCTCAGCCTGCACCTCAGCGCCCAACTGGTCCAACGCCTCGGTCAACCCACGCAGGCCGATAATGCACCAGGGGCAAGACACGTCGCTGACGAAATCGATTTTCAGGGGAGTACTCATGGTAGGCAACCTCGCTGGCATTAATGTGCCGCAAAAGTTGCACGATACACCAACTTCACAACACCTTCGAAGGCTGCCCCAAGTCAATCTGCGCCCAATGCGCGGCATCTTCGCGGTGGGCTTGCAGGTACGGCAACACCGCCGCCAGCAACGGCGCCTTGAACGCCTCCTGAAAACGATGCGCCAAGCCGGGAATCAACTTCAACTGGCTGCCCTGGATATGCGCAGCCAAGTGCACGCCGTGCATCACCGGCAGCAACGGGTCGGCGGTGCCATGCACCACCAACGTCGGCACGCGCAACTGGTTGAGCAACGGCACGCGGCTGGGCTCGGCGAGGATCGCCATGATCTGGCGCTTGACCCCCTCCGGGTTGAAAGCGCGGTCGTAGGACAGCGCCGCCTGATGCAGCAACACCTGGCGATCATCTTTCACATTCGGGCTGCCCAACGCCGCCAGCAGGTCGGCCTGTTGCTCCAGCGCCACCTCACGGTTGGGTGCACTGCGCCGCGACAACAACTGCACCAACGCCGCATTGGGCGCCGGCAGGCCTTCGGCGCCGGAGCTGGTCATGATCAGGGTCAGGCTCTCGACCCGTTGCGGCGCCATGGCCGCCAGGTGCTGGGCGATCATGCCGCCCATGCTCGCACCCAGCACGTGGAATTGGCGGATCTGCAAGGCGTCCATCAGCCCCAAGGCATCGTCGGCCATGTCGGTCAGCGTATACGGCGCCGCTACCGGCAGGCCGAGCTTGTAGCGCAGCACTTCAAAGGTCAGGTTGGCGCTGGCCGGGGCCTGACGCCAAGTCGATAGGCCAACGTCACGGTTGTCGTAGCGAATCACCCGAAAACCTTGTTCGCACAAGGCCACCACGACTTCATCCGGCCAGTGGATCAACTGCCCGCCCAGGCCCATCACCAGCAACAAGGCAGGGTCGGACGCACGGCCGATGCTCTGGTAAGCGATGCTCACCTGAGCCAGGTCGACCGTTTGGGTCGGAACATTGACATCACATCGAGACGCCGCAAAAGACGGCAGGCCGACTAATAGAGCGGCCAGTAAAAGCAACACGCGCATGAAAAACACCGAAACGCAGAACCCCAGTAGAGCGCGAGTCTGATGAAGTTTGTTCAAGCGCGCTGCCACGGTTACGTGACAGTTTGATGAAGGCCGCTCAACGGTCGTCCGATAGTTACATCCCACCCTGGGTCATGGCGATCGCTCTGTAATCATTGTTTAAATGAATGAGCCTCCACCATGACCGACACCCAAGCACGCAACGCTGGCAAGGATGCTGCCTGCAAATGCGCGAGCTGATGGCGGGCACCCCATCGGTATGCAACACCATCAACCAGATGCTCCAAGAACACTTGCAACTAGATGACGAACGCACTGGGGTGGGATTTTTTGCCACCGGCAAACGTGGGGCAGCCCGGTTGTCCATGACCGAGGCCTGCCTTTACCAGCAACAGCGTCCCACCCTAGACCCGCGGCAAATACCCGAAGGCAAAACCCTCTATTTGCCGCCCCACCACCGATTGACGAATTACACGCGGGCCATACTGTTTGATGAGCTCAAGACACTGAACCTGGAGCAAGCGATCAAGGACAACTGGCGACGCTACCTTTGGACCCAGCGGGCCACTCACTCTCCCCTGTCATGGCGTGCCAAAGCCGGCGAACGCTATAAAATCCACTTCGAAGCGTCCGGCCTGACGCTGCTGGCCCAAGGAAACGTGCAGACACCTGCACTCCAACCGCTACTTGCTCTTTTTCATCCGCCTGCGCCTGGGCCTGAAGGGCACAAGGATTACGCGGAGCAAATTTTCCTCACGCTTGCCACGGCCAGCACCCTCACCCTGCCCGGGGCCTGGGTGCTGACACGCGACGGCAATCCGCCAGTCAGCCAACGTTTGTACCTGCCGACCCAAGCGCCTGCCTGGAGGTGTTTCGCCCAGCGCATAGACATGGAGCGCTGGCTGCTCGACCACCAGCAAACCTTGTTTTCAACCATCGAACTCGATCCCCAGGCAACCATTGGGTACCGCGTCGACAACACGCCCCCATCGCCTAGAAGCACTTCCTGCCACGGACATAATCCGAATGGCACCGTGGCCAACATGAATAATGTTCAATGCTTTATCATTGAGCACAAAATTTATTCATGGAGGCCGCCGTGCTGGAAATCCGCCACCTCAAGACCCTGCATGCCCTGCGCGAAGCCGACAGCCTGGTGGAAGCCGCCGAGCGCCTGCACCTGACGCAGTCGGCGCTGTCCCACCAGTTCAAGGAACTGGAAGAACGCCTGGGCATGCAATTGTTCGTGCGCAAGACCAAACCGCTGCGTTTCACCAGCGCCGGTTTGCGGCTGCTGCAATTGGCCGACGCCACCCTGCCGCTGCTACGGGGCGCCGAGCGTGACATTGCACGCTTGGCCGGCGGTACCGCTGGGCGCCTGCACATGGCGATCGAATGCCACAGCTGCTTCCAGTGGCTGATGCCGACCATCGACCAGTTCCGCGATGCCTGGCCGGAAGTCGAGCTGGACCTGGCGTCCGGTTTCGCCTTCGCCCCACTGCCGGCGCTGGCGCGGGGCGACCTGGACCTGGTTGTGACCTCCGACCCGCTGGAACTGCCGGGCATCACCTATGTGCCGTTGTTCACCTACGAAGCCATGCTGGCCGTGGCCAACCAGCACGCGCTGGCGAACAAGTCGTACATCGTGCCCGAAGACCTGCTCACCGAAACCCTGATTACCTACCCGGTGGAGCGCGACCGCCTGGACATTTTCACCCGCTTCCTGGAACCGGCCGATGTGGAACCGGCCCAGGTTCGCACCTCGGAACTCACGGTGATGATGATGCAACTGGTGGCCAGCGGCCGTGGCGTATGCGGCATGCCACATTGGGCGCTGCATGAATACAGCTCGCGCGGGTACGTGAAGGCCAAGCGGTTGGGCGAGAAAGGCTTGTTTGCGACGTTGTATGCGGGGATTCGTGCGGACATGCTGGACGCGCCGTACATGCGCGACTTTTTGCTGACGGCCAAGGACACGTCGTTTTCGACGTTGGACGGCGTCAGCGCCGTGCGTTAGACAACACCGATCAACCTGTGGGAGCTGGCTTGACTGCGATAGCCATCGGTTGAACGCAGAATCTGTAGCAGGCGAGCCCGCTCGCCACGGAGGAATGTGACGGCCGTTGAAAGCCGTGTACATACCTATGCTGGGACGGCATCGCCGCGGTGCTACAGCCAGACCGCGCGGTCTGCATCGCAGGCAAGCCAACGCCCACATTGGCTTGAGTGGGCACCGGGGATTTCAGTCAGCGTTGAGTTCACGCCACATGTGGATCTTGTCGAAATACTCCTCACCCACCCGCACCGCCAGCGGCTCCAGGCCGTACTGGATAAAGCCGCAGCGCTGGTACAACGCAAAGGCGGCGTCGTTACCGGCAGTGACGGTCAGCTGAATCACTTGAAGGCGCGGATGTTTGCGCGCCTCGGCCAGTGCCGCCTCCACCAACTGGCGGCCCAGGCCTTTTTGCTGGTAAGCCCCATTCACGTACATGCCGAACAAGGTCACCTTGTGGCGCGCCTTCTCACGCGGCTCGAAGGCCAGGCCGACAATACCGGCCAACACTTCACCTTCAAAAGCGCCGAGCAATTGATCCAGCGGGTTGTCCAGGCGCTTTTCCCACCAGCTCAATGGCATCCGGGCGCGCTCCGCCACGCTGGAGGTGAACGCCTCGGGATAAGCACCGTAGGCTTCAAGCATCAACGCCCGATAAGCCTCGGCGTTACTGGCCCCAAGCGCGCGAATAATCATGCGTCGCAGGTCAGCGATTGGCGATAGAACGGCAGGATCAAATCGCGCGTCAACGGCGCCAGTTGCAGGCCGCCATCACCGGCCGGGTCGATCCAGCGCACTTCTTCGATTTCAGCAGCGGGCATCACCGCCACGTCGATGTGCACCTGGAACAGCTCGGCTTCCACGGTAAACCCCGGCTCATTGGCAGCCGGTGCCGAGAAGTGGCCCAGGTACACGGCGTCGCTCGGCTCAATGCGCAGGTTCAACTCCTCAAACAGCTCACGGGCCAAGGCTTGGGCGGGTTGTTCGCCGGCGTCGATCTTACCGCCCGGCTGCATGAACGCCTGGGTGCCGCGCTTGCGCACCAGCAGAGTTTGACCGTCGCTGCCAATCAGCAGGGCAGCGGCGATGCGGATAGTCATGGGCATGGAATAAACGCCTCGGATTGAAAAGCGCCAAGGATCACATGCGCTCCATGCGCAGGCAACCGCTTACTTTTGGGGCCACTGAAGTGTCCACCCAGACACGCTGCCAAGGCTGCTTCTATCCGACAGACATATACCACTAAGCCCTATACCGGCGCTCCTACACTCGCAAACTCATATTCAGCCAGGCACGCAGTACCTGCGATGCGCTGCCCCAGTTATAAGAGTTTACCTATGCATAGTTCACTGCCCTCCTCCCAGGAATCTCTGGTTGACGACCCGCAATCGGTCCAGGCCGACAGCGCCCCCCTTGATCCCTCATCCCCCTTGACGCTGCCAGTGGTGCCGCCGGCTTCGTTATCGACCGACGAACAACAGATACACCTTGTCCGTGAGCTTGATAGGCTCAGTTCCCGAACCCACGAACTGCTACGACAACAGCCAAGCCCAGACAGCCTTTACCAGCAGCAATTGGCCGCGATTTTTCCCGACATGCATCGGCCCATCAATCCAAACCAGATTTTTTACAGCCGTTACCGGGAGGACCAGCAGGGGCAAAAGCAACGCCTGTCCAGCGAACCGTTGGGGTTGCTACTGAAGCGTTTGCGCGCGCCTGACGCAGAGGCCTATCTGGCCCAAGAGGCCGGCGCCTTTTTCCGAGAGAACGGCACCCTTGACGCCGATAAACGCCTCCCTTCGGTGGTGCCGACAGCGACGCTGGCGAGCGTTCTGGAAGTAGCCATCACCGTAAGCCTGAATAGTTTCTGGAGGACAGCGCGCGATGCACACCCTAATCCAGAGGAACAACTGGTCGCACTGCGCCGGCAACTGCTGGCCCATCAACTGGCATTGCGCTCAGTTGACGGCACGCTGTCGGCGAATGGACGAACACTGGCCGACAATGTGCTCAAGTACCCAAGTGCTGCGGCGCGGGAACAGGCGTTTAGCGCCGACAACAGGCCTGCGGTACACCGGTTGACGCTGGAGGGTGGCAGTGATTTTGCCGGCGCATTCATCCTCAGCACTGGCGACGGCACGCCTCCCACGGGCAGCGTGATGCTGTATAGCCCGAGCGAGGAATTTGAGGAGTTTGAAAGCCTGGAGCGCCTGAATGAAACCGTCTCCACTCGTCTACAGGCTGGCGGATCGGCGGGGAAATTGCTGATCGCAAGCCTGCCGACTGCCGCACGTGCAGGGCTGAGTAACAGGCCCATGCTGGCAGCGCATCCGTCGCAGATACGTGCTGATGTCATGACAGATAGCATCCGTTCACTGCGGATCCGGCAATATTTTGCCATCCGCGAAGCCTTGCGCCAGGAGACATTACCCTCGACAGGCGCGCTCGATCTGGTCGCGGATCTGACGCCGCAGTTAAATGCCACCGATGCTTTTACGCAGCGCAACCTGCGCCTGATAGAGGTCGAGCCCTCCTGGCTGAAAACGGCCGATGGGCAAGATCAGGTGCGGTACAGGCAACTGGAAAAGGCGATGATTGACAGCAATCAGGCGCTCGCGCCTCTTCTCGAGAAGGTCTCGACGCTGGAAGCGTTCTCCCAGGAGAAGACCGACACCGTGTTGAAACAGCAAAAGCCGGCCTATGCGAACGTGGACATTGCCCCTTATAGAAGCCTGGTACGCCTGCGTGTATCGGCTTCCAGCGCTTACAAGGCGACGGGGTATCGTGACGAGGAAACCGCCACTGTCTATGTCAGTGAAGATCGCAAGATAAACATCCCACAGTTTATGTCGGGACGAAAACTGACATGGGGCACCTGGAGTACCCAGGTCATCGTGGACCTGCGGACACTGGGAAGTTATACCCAGCGCAATGTCGACCCCTGGTCTGCGCATGACATACACAGAACCATCAGCGCCACCGCCACTGTTGTCGACACCGCCGGTAAACAGTGGGGCACGCTCGACAACGCAGATTTGCGTGCGCTCGCCACAGAGGCCGACATCGGCAGAAAATACGCCGAGTACCTGAGATCAGCCTTCTCGCACACCGGCGCGGGAAACACTTTTGCGACGGCCTGGCAGCGCGCCTACGCAGCGAAAATAAACCAGGACGCCCTCGAGAGCCGGCTGAATCCTGACGCCTCCAAGCTGTTTATATTCCAGACACCCGGCAGTGGGTTTGACTGGATCAAGGCCATTACGGAACACCCCGACTCAACCACGCGCCCCCGGGTTAACGCGTTCGAGATAGTGGTCAACCTGCTAGTGATGGGCGGTGCGCAGGAAAGGGGTCAAGGGGGACAGGTCATCAATAACGTCCTCGTCATCAACCGAAAAGGTACAAAGCCCCAAGGGGTCAGTGTGCTGCATACCCCAGATGCTCCGGATGGCGTGCCCTTCAGGGAACTGGTCAACGGGCTGGCGGAGTTGGACACACTGAAAGCCAAGCCCGAATGGAAGGCCTACTTCATCCCGCGTATGGCCACTAAAGATGCGCAAGAGATAACGCGGATCTTCAACGATACGCGCGGTGTACACCGCTACGCCCTGACGCCGATCACCGGTCATTTCCATGCGTACCTGTATTCGGCGCAACTGGGCTTTCAACTCGCACACGCCGATCACCGCTCACGGAGCAATGCTGAAATTTCCCGGGAGTCAGCGGTAAACGCTTTTATGTTTGGCGCTGAGATAGCCGACAGTCTGCTCGGGCTGATACCCGGCAAACCCGCATTGTCGCTTTTGCGCCAGAGTATCCATAAAGGGTTAGCCCGGGCCAAACAGCTGGGGCACCGGATCCCGGGGCTTGTCAATAAAATCGACCCGGGCAAAAAAGCCAGCATCGCAATGTCAGGGGCCTCAATCCGGCCGTTGGAGCCCGCCTGGATCGATGTCGCACCGTATCGGCTGCCCAAACAAACTGACTCGTTCTTTGACGTAGAAAGATTTGCCCGGATGAACCAATACGCGTTGTCGCGCCAGTCGGGCAGCGCCCCGATTTTTTTCGACCGGCACAATAACCCACTTATCGCGATGCGGGACGACGCCGGGCGCTATCACCTGTTTCAGTCCTATGCAGAGGGCGGCGCGCGCTATGTAAAAGACCCGGCAGGCAACAACGTGGACTTTATGGTCGTGCCGGGAGACGCAAAAAGCTGGAAGCCGCGTTTCGAAAGAAACGCTAAAGGGGGAGGCTCCGTGTTGGGCGCCCTGCGCCCTCTCACCGCGGCACAGCAAGTGGATGCCGACCTGATCGCGGCACTGCGGGTTTACTCAAAAGAATCGGACATCCGTATTTCCGAAGAGCTCATTGAAAAGCTAAGTGAATCCCAGAAAAAAAACTTACTCACCAACGCCCGGCAACAGGTGGGTGGCCATGTAGATGAAGCCGAGTTTCGCCGCAGGCTATCGGAACACCACCGTTTAAGCCCACGCGCTAAAAATGTATTACGCAACGCCCTGTTAAACCTACAGTCTGAACTGGACATTTATTACCACCTGAACGGCTCCGCACGATTCTTTATCCCGCCTCTGTCTGCCTCAGAACAGGACCAACTGTTTAACAAAGTAAAAAGAATCATTGGAAAAAATGAGAACTTTTCAAAACAAATCAGGTACTCGATCAGCATTACAGACACCGACACTGGCGCACAATTTGCCGGCTACGCCATCACCCAAAGACAGCTGAACGCGCTGAAGAAATTCTCGGAAAAATACGAGCTTTCGACTTGGGAAAGGGACGTGTTCGAGGCTTTTCTGGGTGACCATGGACGGCGAGCAACGATTAACAAAATAGCGTCAGATCACAACATCACACCTCAAGCGGCACTGGATCAACTTCTGGCAGACGGTGAGACCCTGCAGGTTTATCGCGCCTTCAGGGCAAAAAAATTCAAGGAGAAACTCGAACGGCTTCAGGTACCTTCCTATTCAGAGGATTTTAAAAAATCCGGCGTTCCTTATGTCGTGATATCGCGAGGCAACCCCTCCGGCCCGGAGGCGGGTGCACACATGGTCGACAGTAACACCATCACAAAATTTGAAAATGAGCTGCCTCAATTCTCAACGCCTTTAGAATTTGAAACACCCCGCGTTCAAACACACAAAATTGATAAACCCTCCACTCGGCCAAAGCCCTCGACCGTCCCAGATCCAATCCCTATCCGCGATCCCGCCATCAACACCGTGAAACTGGATGAGCTGGCAGACACTCAAAAAGGGCTCCTGCCAGACAATGCCAAAGCCAAACTTGAGCACATCATTCAGGATATTGAAGCCGGTCGTGTCAGCCGAAAAAAAATAGGTAACTACACCTATGTAGATTTACCGCAAGCGCAGGAGGGCGCGGGCCGTGGTCGATGGCGAGTGGCGATTGAAAGAGCCGGACAAGAAAACGAAAAAGATCTCTTTATAATCAGAGGCGTTTTTGATTATCACGCCAGTAAACCAGTCGCCTGGGGCGTATAGAAGGTCAAAACACCCACACCGTCGCCGCTACGTCAGTAGCGGCGCATCATCCGGCTCCTTGATAAACACCGAATACTTGGCCCCTTCCATCGCCTCAAACGCGATCAACTTGTCCACCAGCGGCAGGTTCAACACCTTGCCAGCGTTGAGCAGCAGCATGCCGTTATCGGCGTTGAGGTTGCGCGCCAGCACCATGCCCTCGGCCAGTTCGCGGGTGGTCAAGACCTTCACGCTCGGGTCACCCAAGGTCACGTCACTTAAAAACGCGGCGCAGGCCTGCACGAAGTCTTCGACCATGTCCGGGTCGTAGAGCTTGCCGGCGTACTTACGGATGTACAGCAGCGCTTCATCGCTGTTCATATGGCGCTCGAGGATCAAGCCCTTTTGCAGCTCGATAAAGTCGACGGCCAGCTTCAATAAGCGCGCGCCCGAGGGGATCAGCTCGCCCTTGAGGTGGTCCGGAAAACCCGTGCCGTCCCAGCGCTCCTGGTGATGACGAATCAGGCGGGCGGCGTCCTTCATCGGCTCCAGGGTCATCAGCAACGACTCACTCTGGGCCGGGTAAGCCCGATAACGCTCGCGGTCGGTACTGTGCAGCAGGTCCGAGGGCGCGACCATCATGCTGTCGCTCCAACTCAACTTGCCGATGTTATACAGCGCGGCGGCCATGGTCAGGTCGCGGGCGCTGGCTTCGTCCATCACCTGAGCTTTGCAATACACGCGTATCAGCTCGATCAACTGGCGGTTGGTCTGCTTCTGCTTGGGCAGGCGCAGGTTGGCCAGCAGTGAAAACACTTCGGTGCCGGTCACGTAGCTGCGCTTGAGCTCATCGTAGGCCAGGTCGAGCATGTCGGCGGTTTGCTGCAGCTCGCTGGTGCGGGCGTCGACACGTTTTTCCAGGGTGGCGTTGAGGGCCTTCAACTGGTCGTTCTGCTCGCGGGTCAACTGTTCAAGACGCAGGCGTTCGCGCTCGGAATGCTGGTGCTCCAGGGACTGGCGCAACGTCAGGAGCATTTCCTCATCGTTCCAGGGTTTGCTGATGTAGCGGTGAATCTGCCCCTCGTTGATCGCCTTGATCATCATGCTCATGTCGGCATAGCCGGTCAGCAGGATGCGGGTGGTGGACGGGTACAGGCGATGGGTCTCGGCCAGCAGCATCGCACCGTCCATGGCCGGCATGCGCGCATCGGTCATCACCAGGTCGATGGGCTGGGCGGCCATGATCTCCAGGGCCTGGGCACCGCTGCCGGCCAGCAGCACGTCGTAGGGTTGGCCACGCAGCAGGCGGCGCAGGCTGTTGAGGATCGACTCTTCGTCATCGACCAGCAAAATAGTGGGGGTGTAGGGGGACGTAGTAGCAGTTTTTTCATCCATGGCGACACCTCCTGACAATGACACATAATTGCTTCATTGCGCCCCGACATGATCAATCGCTGTACTTGCGCAAGCATTGAGCGCTAGATGAATGCCGGGGTAATTGGTGTTGATTTGACGCCAACTGGCCGACTTATTCAAGGGAGCCAACTATGCTTGTGCCATGAAGCCCGTGACCCGCCCTGTTTACTGAAGCATTCACGGTAAGGAAGCCCTATGCGCCAGAAATCGCCGTCACGCGCCTCTCGGAACCAGCCATGAACCCGCGCTCGGGACGCGCCAATCGACGGGTTCTGATCGTCGACGACACGGCTTCGATCCACGCGGACTTCCGCAAGATCCTGTGCGCCGACGCTAACGGCCACGCGTCCCTGGCCAGCATCGAAGAAACCCTGTTCGGCACCGCCCCGGCCGTGCGCCAGACCTTTGTGCTGGATTCCGCCTATCAAGGCCAGGAAGCCCTGGCACTGGTGATCCAAGCCCTGGCCGACAACGCCCCGTATGCCCTGGTGTTCATCGACATGCGCATGCCGCCGGGCTGGGACGGCCTGGAAACCATCGAACAGCTGTGGAACGTCGACCCTCACCTGCAAATTGCCCTGTGCACGGCCTACTCTGACTACTCTTTCGAAGCCATCGAGGCGCGCCTCAAATACGACGACCAACTGCTGATCCTGAAAAAGCCCTTCGACGACCTGGAAATCCGCCAGATGGCCACCGCCCTGACCTGGAAATGGCAGCTGGCGCAGGACGCGGCACTTAAACTGCAGGGGCTTGAGCGCACAATTGAGGAACGCGTGCAGGAACTGCTCAAGGTTTCGCACCTGCTGCAATACGACGCCCTGACCGAACTGCCCAACAGCACACTGCTGGGCGACCGCCTGAGCCAGGCGATTGCCGTGTGCAGGCGCCATGACACCCAGTTGGCCGTGATGTTTATCGGCCTGGACCGCTTCAAGCGCATCAACAACGCCCTGGGCCACCCGGTCGGCGATGAAATGCTCAAGCACGTCAGCCAAAGCCTGGTGGCCACAGTGCGCGAATCGGATTCAGTGTTTCGCTACGGCTCCGACGAATTTGTGCTGATCCTCAACGACATCAAGCACCCCCAGCAAACCCAGTACATTGCCGAAAAACTCCTCGCCGCCGTCAGTACCAGCCGCTATGTGGCCGGCCACGACCTGAGTGTTACGGCAAGCCTGGGCATCAGTGTGTACCCCGATGACAGCAGCAGCGCCGTGGAGCTGATCAAAAAAGCCGAAACCGCCATGCACGCCATCAAAGACCACGGCCCCAACGATTTCAGTTTTTTCATCGACGAGATGAACCTGCGCGCCCAGGAACAGCAAAGCCTGGAAAGCGCCATTCGGCAGGCCCTGCAGCGAGATGAGTTTATCTTGCACTACCAGCCGAAACTGGACCTGAACAGCGGGCAGATCGTCGGCGCCGAAGCGTTGATCCGCTGGCACCAGCCCGACCATGGCTGGATCTACCCGTCGGCGTTCATTCCCGTGGCCGAAGACAGCGGCCTGATCGTACCGTTGAGCCAATGGGTGTTGCGCCAGGCCTGCGAGCAGGCCCGCGCCTGGCAAGCCGCCGGCCTACCGCCCATCTGCATTTCGGTGAACATCTCAGCGATTGATTTTCGCCAGCGTAACTTTGTCGCCAACCTGGCGACGATCCTTGAGCGCACGGGCCTGGAGCCGCGCTTGCTGGAGTTGGAAATCACTGAAAGCGTGCTGATGCAAAACGTCGAGGACACCCTCATCACCCTGCGCGGCATCAAGACCCTGGGCGTGCGCCTGTCCGTCGACGATTTCGGCACCGGGTATTCCAGCCTCAGTTACTTGCGACGCTTTCCGATTGATGTGCTGAAGATTGATCAATCGTTCATCCGCGGCTTGAGCGACAACAGCCAAGACGCGCAACTGATCAGTGCAATCATCAGCCTGGGTAAAAGCCTGGACATGAACATCGTCGCCGAGGGCGTGGAGACGCTTGAACAACTGGCATTCCTCAAAGCCCACCAGTGCGAGGAAGGCCAGGGTTTCCTGTTCAGCAAAGCCGTGGCGGCCGATGAGTTCGCCCAATTATTGCAAACCGGGCACCACAGCCTGATGCCCGGCCACTGACCTTTTGCCCCAAGGAGCGAGCGCTTGAGCCGCACCCCGCCACGTTCTCTGCGCCTGTCGCCACAGGTGCTCGGCATTGCCATTGCCCTGGGCTATGGCGCCTGCTTGCCCGCCACCGCTGCGCCGCTGGATGAACCGCTTAAACCGTTGCCGCCGGTGCCGACGCTGGATGCCGCCACCGTGGAACTGGGACGCCAGCTGTTCAATGAGACACGCCTGTCGGTGAATAACACCCAGTCCTGTGCCAGTTGCCATAACCTGCAAGCGGGGGGTGACGACAACCAGGCGTTTTCCCTGGGCTTCGATGGCAAACCGGTCGGGCTCAACACCCCGACGGTGTTCAATGCCAGCCTGAACTTCAAACAATTCTGGAACGCCCGGGTCGACACCCTGGAGGCGCAGGTTGAACAGGTGGTCACCAGCCCCATGGAAATGGGCAACGACTGGAAAACCGTGGTCCAGGCCTTGTCGGCACTGCCCACTTACCAGGCCGCGTTCCAGCGGATCTACCCCGACGGCGTGACGGCCGCCAACGTTCAAAACGCCCTGGCCACCTATGAGCGCACCCTGCTCACTCCCAACTCACGCTTCGACCAGTACCTGCAAGGCAACACCGAGATCCTCACCGTTCAAGAGAAATACGGCTACCAGCGTTTCAAGGACTATGGCTGCATCGCCTGCCACCAAGGCGCCAATATCGGCGGCAACATGTACCAGAAGTTCGGCGTGATGGGCGATTACTTCAAGGCCCGTGGCAACCCGACCGAAGCCGACCTGGGCCGCTACCTGCTGACCCAGGACGAAGATGACCGCAACGTGTTCAAAGTACCGAGCCTGCGCAACGTGGCGGTCACCGCCCCGTACTTTCACGATGGCTCGGCCAAGACCCTCGAGGAGGCTGTCGACGTCATGTTCACGTACCAGCTGGGGCGAATCCCCACGGCTGAAGACAAGACACTGATCATCCAATTCCTCAAGACACTGACCGGCGAATGGGCGGGCAAGCCCTTATGAAATCATCCCGCCTCGCCAGCCTGCTCACGCTCAGCGGTATCGCCCTGATACTGGCCTCGGTGCTGGTGTTTCTGTACCTCAAGTCGATCGGCGACCAGTCCACCACCTACACCGAGTCCCGCGACCTGATCAGCCAGATCAAGCAACTCAACTCCCAATGGGACGTTGAAGTGCTCAAGGCCCGGATCGCCCTCACCCACAACTATGACCCGCTGGTGGTCCCGTTCAAAGAGATGAGCGCGCTGTGGGCCACCCTGGAAAGTCGCGAGGGGCAACACCGCCACGCAAACCTGGCCGAATGGCAGGCCGAGCAGAATGCGTATCGCCAGTCGTTCCAGGAAAAGGCGCGGCAGGTGGAACAATTCAAGTCGCACAACGCGGTGCTGCGCAATTCCCTGGCCTTTTTGCCGACGGCCGAGGACGACATTCAGGCGCATTTCCTGCAACTGGACGACGCCGAAAAACTGCAACAACAAAGCATCGCCACCGACACCTACGACTTGCTGCTCAGCGCCCTGGAGTTTGCCCAGGTGACGAGCGATGACAAAGCCGCAGACATCCTCGTGGGCCTGAACAAGCTGGCGGTCAACAAACAAAGCCTGCCGCCAGAGTTTCAGGTGCCGGTGGAGATTCTCAGTAACCACATTGCACTGATCCTGCGCGAGCAACCCCTCGTCAATGACCTGCTTGATCGCATTGCCGCGATCCCGTTGTCCGATCAACTCGACGCCATGACCACCCAACTCAATCAGGACCAGGCCGCCGCCGACCTGATTGATCAGAAGTACCACCGCTACCTGCTGGTGTTTTCCGCACTGTTGGTGGTGGTGCTGTTGTACTTGGCGATTCGCTTGTTGCGCAGCTTTGCCGAGATCAACCGGGTCAACCGCGCCTTGCAAGCGGTCAATGAAAGCCTTGAACAGCGTGTAGAGGCGCGCACGCGCGAACTCAAAGACGCCCAGAGCGAACTGCTCGACAGTGCGCGCCAGGCCGGCATGGCGGAAATCGCGACCAATGTGCTGCACAACGTCGGCAACGTGCTTAATAGCGTGAACATCTCCGCCGAGCTGGTCACGCGCAAGCTGCGCACCAGCAAGGCCTTGGGGTTGGGCAAAGCCATGCAACTGATCAACGAGCACCCGGATGACCTGGGCACCTACCTGCGCGAAGACGAGAAAGGCAAATTGCTGCCCGGCTACCTCAACCAACTGGTGGAGGCCATCGCCATTGAGCAGCAGGGCCTGACCGACGAACTGGCGCAGTTGAGCAAAAGCGTGGACCACATCAAGGACATCGTTTCTACCCAGCAATCCTACGCCGGCGTGTCCACCCTGCTGGAGCCGGTGCAGATCAGTGCGTTGATGGACGACGCCCTGCGCATGAATTCCGGGGCGCTGAATCGTCACCATGTGACGGTGGTCAAGGAGTACGCCGAGGTGCCGGAACTGATGGCGGACAAACACCGGCTGTTGCTGATCATGGTCAACCTGATCAGCAACGCCAAGTACGCCATGTCGAACCTCACCGACCGCTCGCGACAGATCACCTTGTCGATCAGCACGGTGGAGGGCAGCCTCTTGCAGATCAGCGTCAAAGACGAAGGCGAAGGCATCCCGGCCGAGAACATGACGCGGATCTTCACCCATGGGTTCACCACGCGTAAGGAAGGCCACGGTTTCGGCCTGCACAGCTGCGCCCTGGCGGCCATTGAAATGAATGGCCGCCTTACCGCCCACAGCGATGGGCCGGGCAAAGGCGCCGTGTTCACGTTGCAAATCCCCCTCAACGATGCCGCAGGCCAAGCATGAACCGCCCCCCCAATCGACGCATTCTGCTGATCGACGACACGCCGTCAATTCACGACGACTTCCGTAAAATCCTCATGCCACCCATGGAGCAGAACCAGGCGCTGGACGATATGGAAGCCGCACTATTCGGTGCCAGCGAGCCCCAGCACGGACCCGTTTTTGAGCTGGACTCGGCCTACGGTGGCCAGGAAGGGCTGAAGTTGCTGGAGGTCGCCATGGCCGAGCAAAAACCCTATGCCCTGGCGTTTGTCGACATGCGCATGCCCCAAGGCTGGGACGGCGCGCAGACCATTGAAGAACTGTGGAAAGTCGACCCAAGCCTGCAAGTGGTGGTGTGCACGGCCTACTCGGATTATTCGTGGGAAGAGCTGCTGTTCCGCCTGCACGCCCACGACCGGCTGCTGATCCTGAAAAAACCATTCGACAACATTGAAGTGCAGCAGATGGCCAATACCCTGGCCGCGAAATGGGACATGGCGCGACACGCGTCCTTGCAAACCAGCCACCTGGAACACTTGGTGGAACAGCGCACCCTGGCACTGACCCAGGCAAGCCAGGCGTTACAGCTGGAGATCGACGAGCGCAAACAACTGGAAAGCCAGCTGGTGCAATCGGAAAAACTCGCGTCCCTGGGCCAACTCGCGGCCGGCGTGGCCCACGAAATCAATAACCCGGTGGGGTTTATTTCCTCCAACCTCGGCACCTTGGGCGGCTACTTCAACCAGCTGCAAGAGATGCTCGATGCCTATCGACAGGCAGAAACCGCACTGGGCAGCGACCAGTTCGAAGCCCTGCGTCGGCGTCTGGACCTGGATTTTCTCAAGGAAGACATTCCCACGCTGCTGCGCGAATCCAAGGAAGGCATTGGCCGCGTGGTGCAGATCGTCAAGGATTTGAAAGATTTTTCCCGGGTGGACAACGACCAGACCTGGCAATGGGCAAACCTGCAACAGGGCATCGATTCGACCTTGAACATCGTCGCCAGCGAACTCAAGTACAAGGCCGACGTGATCAAGCACTACACACCGCTGCCGGACATCGAATGCCTGGCATCGCAGCTTAACCAAGTGGTGATGAACCTAGTGATCAACGCCGCGCAGGCCATGGGCCCGGAACGCGGCACCATCACGATCAGCACCGGAGTGGAAAGCGAGAATATCTGGTTGGAAGTCGCCGACAACGGCTGCGGGATTGCCCCGGACAGCGTGCAGAAAATCTTCGACCCCTTCTTTACCACCAAGCCGGTGGGTGAAGGAACGGGGTTGGGCTTGTCACTCTCCTACGGCATCGTCAAAAAACACCGTGGCACTATCTCCGTGAGCAGCGAAGTGGGCAAAGGCACCACCTTTAGGGTGGTGCTGCCCATTCGCCAAACAGTTTAACCGCCCTCACGCCTCGGCGTTTTTCGGGCTCGAACCAAACGAAGCGAAACGCTTGTTGAACCCGGCAATCCGGCCTTCGGCCTGGGTCTTGCGCTGCTGGCCGGTGTAGACCGGGTGCGAGGCGCTGGAGACGTCCAGCGGGATGTATGGGTAGGTGTTGCCGTCGCTGTGTTTTTGGGTGCGGTCGCTGTCGGCGGTGGAACCGATGAGGAAGAACACGTCGGCGGCGGTGTCGTGGAACAGCACGGTGCGGTAGTCAGGATGGATACCAGCTTTCATAAGGCCTCCGGGGCGTCTGGGTGCATTTGATGCGTTATACAGTAACACAAATCATGCACCCAAACGAGAACGGATTGCAATAAGAATAGACCTCGGGCTTCTATGCGGCTTCCTTGAAGTCCATTTCCGGCGGCTGTTGCGAAAAGCCACGGGTGAGCAAACCCAGGTAAACCAGGCCGATCGCCAGCCACGCCACGCCCAGGTAAATCGCCAGATGATCCAGGCTGACCATCAGCCAGAGGTCCGCGAGCAGGCCGATGGCCGGGAACAGCAGAAACAGGATCAGCTCGCGCACACCACGCGCTTTCGCGCCGACCCAGTAGTGAAAGATCACCGACAGGTTCACCAGGCTGAAGGCCAGGAATGCACCAAAGTTGATGAACGAAGTGGAGGTGGTCACATCCAGCTTCAGCGCCAGCAACGCCACAACCGCACACAATAAGATGCTGTTAACCGGCGTGCCGAAGCGCGCATGCAAGGTGCCGAAGAACGACTTGGGCAACACACCGTCACGGCCCATCGCGAACAACAGGCGCGAACCACTGGCCTGGGCCGATAGCCCCGAGGCGAACTGGCCGACAATCAGGCCGATCAAGAAGATCGACACGAACAGGTCACCGCCGATATTGCGCGCGATTTCATACGCGGCCGAATCCACGTTGGCGAACTCGAACGACGGATGGGCGATCTGCACAAAGTAGGACACCGCCACGAAGATCAGCCCGCCGATCAAAGTGATCAGCATGATCGCCCGTGGGATGGTGCGGCGCGGGTCGCGGGTTTCTTCGGTGAGGGTACTCACTGCGTCAAAGCCCAGGAACGAATAGCAGGCGATAGCCGCACCGCTCATGATCAACGGCATGTGCATCTGGCCGTTGAAGAACGGGGCGAGGGTCCACAGCGGTTTGCTGGCGTCACCGCCGATGTAGTGGATGCACAGCACGACAAACGCGCTCAGCACCAGAAACTGCACGAGCATCAGCAAGGCATTGATGCCGTTGGCCAACTTGAGGCCGACAATATTGATAGCGCTGGTGACGCCGATAAACGCCAATACCCAGACCCACTGCGGCACCGCAGGGAACGCCGAGTTGAGGTACGCCGCACCAATCAGCCAGATGGCCATAGGCAAGAACAAGTAGTCGAGCAGCACCGCCCAGCCGGCGATAAAACCCAGCTTGGGGCTGATGGCCTTGCGCACATAGCTGTAGGCGGAACCGGCCACCGGGAAGGCAGACGCCATGCGCCCGTAACTCATGGCGGTAAAGAACATCGCCACCAGCGCCGCCAGGTACGCGGCGGGGACCATGCCCGCAGTGGATTGCGCCAGGATGCCGAAGGTGCCGAGCACAATGATCGGCGTCATATAGGCGATGCCAAACAGCACCACCGACCCTAACGACAGGGTGCGTTGCAAACGAGCCATGAGCGATTCTCCGCTGATTTATTAGATTTATGGCAGAACTGAAGTCGGTGAAGCGGATGTCATTTTTCTTATGGTTAAGCCTATTTATGTGGCGAGCGGGGCTTGTTGTGGCGAGCGCCCTCGCCACATGGGGGTCAGCGTTAAACTTGTGGAATCAGCAGTTCGCGCGTCCCGTCTGCGCGCTCAATCACCTCACCCGGCAATTTCAAGCGCTGGTCATCCAGGTAGCGGTAGTCCTTGCGAGCCGCTACCAGTTGGTCGAGGTCCAGCTCGACCGCGAACTGCCCTTCCTCGCGCCCTGCTTCAAACAGCAGCGTGCCAATCGGGTCGACCAAGGCGCTGCCGCCGGCAAACAGCAGGCCGCCATCGCCCTCTTCCACCCGGTTGACCATCAGCGCAAACGCCTGGTTTTCCTGGGCGCGGGCCATGATCGCGGTGCGGTGCGTGGGGCCATAGGGGTCCATGTTGCCGTTGGTCACGATCAACAGTTCGGCGCCCAGTTGCGCCAGGGCGCGGGCGGTTTCCGGGAACTCGATGTCGTAGCAGATCAACAGGCCGACGCGCACGCAGTTCCACAGGCACGTGGCGTAGCGATCCCCGGGCGTGAACACGCCGCGATCCGAGGCCCACAAATGGGTCTTGCGATAACGCAGGGCGATGCCTTCGGGCGTGATCAACAAAGTGGTGTTGTAGAATTGGCCGCCATCGCTTTCGGCTATACCGATCACCACGGCGATAGTGCGCGCACGGGCGGCCCGGATAACGGCCTGTACGGTGGGCCCATCCACCGGCTCGGCGATGTCGGCGACGGTCTCGGCCGACGGGAAGCCCATCAAGTGGGTTTCCGGGAAAACGATCAGTTGTGTATCGGCGGCGCAGGCCGCAATTGCCGCCAAGGCGCGCTCAAGGTTATAAGCTGTACCGTTATCACGACCTGCCAACTGGGCAAATTCGACCTTCATGGGTATTCCTTGTTCTCAATCTGTGCCGCAGTATGCGCAGCCACACCCCGCCAGGGAATTACGCGGCAGGGGTAACCCGATAGGGGTAGATCAATGACCATGTCGCTGCAAGACATCGCCTGGCACCGTTCGGTGGGGCAAATGATAGACGCCTTGGACCAGGCCAACTTCTGGACCCAACTGGTGCGCTTATTGGACCAATACGTGCCGTTCGATAGCTGGGTGGTGTTGCTGTTCAGCAGCGCACACCGCCCGCTGGTGTTCGCCGAATGCCCAGGCGCGGACGGCACGCCAGACCAACTGTTCCAGGATTACCTCAACGGCCTGTACCTGCTCGACCCCTTCTACATCGCCAGCCGCGAGCACTCACGCACCGGGCTGTTTCGCCTGGCGGACGTCGCGCCCGAGCATTTCGAACTCACCGAGTACTACCAACGTTATTTCCGCCTGAACGTGGTGGCGGATGAAATCCAATTTAATTGCCACCTGCCGGATGGGCGTACCCTGTGCCTGTCCCTGGGCTCGAAACAGCGTTTTGACCCGCAGCAGATTGCTTTGCTGTCGCTGATCCAGCCCTGGGTGCTGAGCCTGCTGCGCCAGCGTCTGCCCTATGAGCTCCATCAGGTCAGCGCCCCACAGCCGCCGATGCACAATGATGATTGGGGCGCGCAACTCACCGCCCGAGAGCTGGATGTAGGCCGCTTGATGCTCAGTGGTTGCTCCAGCAAGGAAATCGCTCGTAAGCTGCAAATCTCTGTTGAAACCGTGAAAGTCCATAAGAAACACATCTACAGCAAGCTAGGGATCAAATCCCAGTCGGAGCTGTTCTCGATCTTTCTTCAGGCGCAAAGCGCCTAGCCGATGAGTGAACCAAGGAAAACCGTATGAGCCTGTCGTTACTAAGCCGTTACGCCTTCTTTGCCGTGTGCGTCATTTTCACCCTGGTAAGCCTCCCTTTTATTGAACATGAATGGCTGTGGCCGATCACCGTGGTCACCGGCATTCTCAGCCTGATCGGCCTGTTCGACCTGCTGCAAAGCCCCCACGCGGTGCGCCGCAACTACCCGATCCTGGGCAATATTCGTTACCTGGTGGAAGCCATACGCCCGGAAATCCGCCAGTACCTGCTGGAGTCCGACAGCGATGCACTGCCCTTCTCGCGCTCGCAGCGCTCGCTGGTTTACTCGCGCGCCAAGAACGAAACCGCCGACAAGCCGTTCGGCACCTTGATCGACGTCTACCAGTCGGGTTTTGAGTTTATCGGCCACTCCATGCGCCCCGCGCCGTTGAGCGACCCGAGCGCGTTTCGCGTAATGGTCGGCGGCCCGCAGTGCAAGCAGCCGTACTCGGCGTCGGTGTTCAATATCTCGGCGATGAGCTTCGGTTCGCTGAGCGCCAACGCGATTCGCGCGCTCAACCAAGGCGCCAAGCTCGGCAACTTTGCCCACGATACCGGCGAAGGCAGCATCAGCCCCTACCACCGTGAAAACGGCGGTGACCTGACCTGGGAACTGGGCAGCGGCTACTTTGGCTGCCGTACCAGCGACGGCCGTTTCGACCCGGAACGCTTCGCCGTGCAGGCGCAGAACCCGCAAGTGCGCATGATCGAAATCAAGATGAGCCAGGGCGCCAAGCCCGGCCATGGCGGGATCTTGCCCAAGCATAAAGTCACCAAGGAAATCGCCGAAACCCGCGGCATCATGATGGGCGAAGACTGCATCTCGCCGTCGCGTCACAGCGCGTTTTCCACGCCGATTGAAATGATGCAGTTCATCGCCCAACTGCGCGAACTGTCCGGCGGCAAACCCGTGGGCTTCAAGTTCTGCCTGGGCCACCCGTGGGAATTCATGGGCATTGCCAAGGCCATGCTCGAAACCGGCATCCTCCCGGACTTTATCGTGGTCGACGGCAAGGAAGGCGGCACCGGCGCCGCACCTGTGGAGTTCACCGACCATATCGGCGTACCGCTGCGTGAAGGCCTGCTGTTTGTGCACAACACCCTGGTCGGCCTGAACCTGCGCGACAAGATCAAGCTGGGCGCCAGCGGCAAGATCGTCAGCGCGTTCGATATCGCCAGCGTCCTGGCCATCGGCGCCGACTGGGCCAACTCCGCGCGCGGCTTCATGTTCGCCATCGGCTGCATTCAGTCGCAAAGCTGCCACACCAACAAATGCCCGACCGGCGTCGCCACTCAAGACCCGTTGCGCCAGCGCGCCCTGGTAGTGCCGGACAAAGCCCAGCGCGTGTTCAACTTCCACCGCAACACCCTCAAGGCCCTGGCGGAAATGCTCGCAGCGGCCGGCCTGGATCATCCGTCGCAGCTGTCGGCCAAGCACTTGGTGCGGCGTATGTCGGCGACTGAGATCAAGCTGTTCTCGCAGCTGCATGTGTTCCTCAAGCCGGGTGAATTGCTCACCGGTGAAGTCAGCGGCGAGTTCTATTCGCGCATGTGGCAGATGGCGCGGGCGGACAGTTTTGAGCCACATGAAATCGCTGCGGCGTGAGGGCACCGACCATGCTCAACGTCATCGCTGAAGACTTCATCAAGCCCGAACACCTGGAAACCGTGCGACCGTGGTACGCCGAGCTGGTCGAAAAAACCCGCCTGGAACCGCTGTGCATTGCCTACGCGTTGTTTGTCGATCAGAAAGACCCGGGGCACTTCACTTTCATCGAGCAATGGCCCGATCAGGCCGCGCTCGATGCTCACTGCCAAACCGAACACTTCACCCGGCTGGTGCCGCAAATCAATGCGCACCAAGCCAAGCCCTGCCGGGTACTGTTGATGGATGCGTTCTAAACACCCTATTGCTGCTGAACCGGACCACCGACGGCATCGTTGAAACCAGGAGATTCACATGCCGTTACTCGACTTCGCCGCCATCGCCGGGCAACTGCCCAGCAGTTGGACATCCACCCGCGTGGGCCGGGTAGGCCCGGCGCGGATCAAGGTGCTGCGCATGGATGAGCAGGCGTATGAGGAAGAAACCCATGATTACAACGAAGGGTTATTGGTGGTCAGCGGCCTGTTGCGCTTGAGCGTCGGCGCAGAGGAAATCCGTGTGGAAGCCGGCCAGATGTACCTCGTTGAAGCCGGTACCGCCCATGGTGTGCTTGCAGGCAGCTACGGCACGTTGGTGATCATTGATGTCTAGAGACATTCAGTAATACCCAGCTTTTGCAATTGCTTACAAATACCGCCACCCTGCGCCCGCCCGACGTTCGGCGTGCGAAAACCTTCCGTTCGCCGGTCATTACTAAACCATTTGTTCAAGAGCCCGCTGCCATGCTGAACGGACGCGACCCGCGCATCGATTTTTTTCGGGGCCTGGCGTTGATCTTCATTTTTTGGGACCACGTCCCCCACAATCCCCTCGGTTTGATCACCCTGCGAAACTTCGGCTTCAGCGATGCGGCGGAAGTCTTCGTGTTCCTCGCCGGGTTTGCCTCGGTGCTGGCCTACGGCAAAGTCATGCAACGCGAAGGCTACTGGATGGCCTGCCTGAAAATCCTGCGCCGCACCTGGGTGCTGTACGTGGTGCATATCTTCTTGCTGGCGCTGCTGATGGGCATCGTGTTTTACGCCAACAACCATGTGCAAACCCGCGACCTGGTGGCGGAGATGGGCCTGACGCACTTCATCACCCACCCACAGCAGGCGCTGACCGATGAGCTGCTGTTGCGCTTCAAACCCAACTTGATGGACCCCTTGCCGTTGTACATCGTGTTGCTGGCAGGCTTGTCGGTGGTGCTGCCACTGATGGTGCGCGCCACGTGGGCGGTGGTCGGCGTCTCGCTGGCGGTGTACCTGATGGCGCCGTGGATGGGCTGGAACCTGCGGGCCATCGCCGATGGCGTGTGGTACTTCAACCCCGTCACCTGGCAGTTGCTGTTTGTACTGGGCGGCGCTGCGGCGATCTACAGCCAGCGGCCAACCGTGCCCGACACGCGCCCCTTGCAACGCCAGCCGCTGTTTGTCGCGGCGGCGGTGTATGTGGTGGTCGCCGGGGTGATTACAGTGTCGTGGCTGTGGCCGCACCTGCATGACGCGGTAATGCCAGAGGTGCTCAGCAATTGGCTGTACCCCATCAGCAAAACCGACCTGTCACCGGTGCGCCTCATCCATTTCCTGGCGCTGGCCTATGTGACAGCCAAGCTCCTGCCCGGCCGGGAATGGACGCAAAACCGCCTGGCCGAACGGGTCTGTCAAATGGGCCGATATTCCCTGGAAGTGTTCTGCCTGGGCGTGGTGCTGGCGCCCCTGGCGGACATGCTCAATGCACTGGCGGATGACGCCGTGACCATGCAATTGCTGACCGCCGTGGTCGGTGTGTTGCTGATGTCGGGGCTTGCCGTGTGGTTAGAGTTCATTAAGCGCCTCAACCAGGCGCCACGCTCGACAGGGCTACATAGCTAGCGCCCGCCGGTACCCACTGGGTGTTTCCATTTGCCTTCCACTCGATTGTGAAAGGAAATGCCCTTGGCTACCCATCTACGGCTCAACGGCCTCTGCAGTCCAACCAATCCTGGCCCCGGCAAGAGGCCCTGGAACTGATTCACCAGATCCTCTCGCGCAACCTCTCCAGCCTGACGCCCAGCCAACAACGCACGTACGTGCGCCTGCAACGCGAAGCATTGCAGGCACTGAAGGCGGTGGACAAGGCAAACACCGCCCTGATCAACGCCTTCAAGACCAAGGGTTTGGCGCAATTGCGCAGCAAACTCGGCGGCCTGGACCCGCAGGCGATTTTTATCCACACCCGCTACCGGGAGGAAGTGGGCGTGCCCCTGCCGTGGGAGCCACGAACCAGCACGGCCAAGCCGGTTTCAGGCTCACGCTTTCGCCGCCCCTATGATGAATGGAAATACCGCCCTCACCTGTCCACGCTATCACTCTGGGATGCCGCCTGCCTGAATTTCGATTTTGCCGCGCAGGTGAAGCAGAGGTCCGGGCACAGTTTTGTCGATTCGACCTACCTCACCGGCGTCGAGAAACACCAACTGGATGTGCCACGCTTTGTCACCATCAGCCGCGAGCTGAACCTGGGTGGCCAGTTGCACGCCAGCCTGCAACCGGCGCTTGCCCCAGGCGACACACTCCAGACGCTGATCGAAACCAGCGCACGTACCTGCCTGTGGTTCCAAGCGCTGGAAGCCTATCGCAACCGCGACAGCACCGGGGTGCACGCGGGCCCTCTACGACACACTGGTCAAGGCCATCGACGGCACCGGCACCGCCTTGCCCTTTGACACCCAGAGCATGGATGCCACGCCCTACGACCTTGCAACGCCGTTGCCGCTGTTGCTGATCCGGGTGGCCATCCAAGCACGCGCTGACCACACGGGTCTGGACCTTGCTGCTGGCCATGGGCGAGTCCACGGCGCTGCGCCCCCATGTCTGCCTCAATACCTACAATGCTGGAAAGTGTGGTGACCGTGCGCTGCTGGCCTTTACCAATATGGAGTTTGAACATCAGGTCCACCAGGCCAAGGAAAAAAGTCGCACCTACGAAAGCGACCGCGCCCTGATTGCGTTGGCCACTGGGCACTTCTACATGAGCCCACTGGACCAGATGTCCGACAAACTCATCAAGCAGCGGGAAACCGCTGGCCTGGAAGTCGATGCGGCCGAGGTCACGGTTTATTTTCGCGCCAAATTGGCCGGGGAATGTCACCTGCCCTTTCACCCACTGCAGTTGCTATACAGCGTTGATGACTACGTGACCCAGGAAGTACTCGATGACGCGCGTGCTCAATTGCGTCGGCTGGGCGCGAGCCCGGCCCTGCAAGAGTTTCTGTTGATGGAGGCGTTCTGGATCGAGTACCTGGCGAGGAGCCACCCGGGACCCTTTTCCACGGTCAAGGACAGCATCAAGCACAAGGTGCGAGCGTTGGATGAAGAGCTAACAGACAAGCGTTCGGAAGCCTACCTGGAGCGGCGCCAGTCACTGATTGACTTGGGGCAGGATGAACAAAATCGCCTGGTGCGGCAACTGACCGAGGCCACGCAGGCGGCTTTGCTGCGCGCGTGAGCCGGCGCCCTGGAGCTTGCACAGCGGGCAAGCTTCGGGGCGATGACCTGGCACCTCGATAATACCCACCTCGAATTATGGCGAATTGCCGACTTGGCCAATCGGTGTTTCTTTTCTACGCCCCAACTGTGCGATCAGGTAAGCAACGGAATCGGCATTGTTGAGCACCGTGATGACACGTTTGAGCGGATCGGTACGGAATACTCGCCGAGCATCGCTGAGGGTTTGGGTGCCCGTGACGGTGAGCAGCCTGTTGAGAACAGGCTCGGTTGACGTGCCCATGGATGGGTCTGTTTTGATGCCGGTTGCGATGTCGACCACTTGGAATAACTGCTGGATCGGGGTGTTGAGCGACAGCCTTGAAAGTTGACGGTTTTCCAGGACCGCTTTAGTGGTGCGGCCCGTAGAAGTTTGAGCATCGATCAGGTCATGAAAAGGATGAGTGGCGTTCACATAAGCCAAGTCCAACGTCAGGCCTACATGATGGGAGACTTCATGAATGAGGGTGGTCGCACGGGCATGGACGTTGACGTAGAACGGTTTTATCAACAGATGACTGTAATTCAGACCGGGGTTAAAAAATGCCTCGGTCAAGTACAGCAATTGAAGGGGGTCGGGGACAATCGTAAACGCCATCACCTTGTAGGCCCCCGCAAGCGCTGGCATTCGCGAGCGGCCAATGACAAATCGCGTTGAGTTCGGGGAGGTCAGTGAAGGCTCCATCAACGCGTTGCACATCTTGTCGACGGTCTCCTGAATTTTTTCAAGGTGTTCGACTTCGAGCGTATGCAGGCCAAAAAACGTTTGGACTTGTTTGACGAGCTCAGGGGCGGCAAGGGGCGTTTGCACGAGCAGGCGTAAATTTTCCTGGGCATTTTTTGTATAAAACGTGGCCAATGCCAATGCCTCGGTGATCATCAACGATTCTTGAGCATACAGCGCTCGAATGTCGCGCATGCCAATGGCCAATATATTCATATTGGGCCGCGCAAATGGCTCGGAGTAGAAGCGATTGGTCAATCGCGCAATGGTTCTTCGGCCCATCAGCAACGGATCACTGCTACTGAGCATCCACTGTTGTCGTGTGTTGCTTTGCACCAAAGGGCCGACCTCTCCATTGCCAGTAATGTGCCAATCCACGCTGTGTTGGATGACCTGAAACACTTTCCCAGCCACTGCTGCGTAGTAGCGGTTAGAGTCGGATCGGTAAAGGTTAAGCGTGGTGTCTTTAATCAAGCTGTTCAAGGTCGGCTCAAGGACATCGAAACGTTGTAGCCGGGTGCGTGGCGCAGCCGTTATGTCGAGCGCGGGCCAGGACACCAGAGAGGTCGCAGGTACAGGAGGTGCCGGGCTCGGCTCGGGCGTCGGGGATATACCGCTCTCTGGCACGGAGGGCATGGAACGGCGTAAACCGGCCATCAAGGCGATACCGGCGATGAAATGGCCAAGTGCCTCATGCCACTGGTGGCTTTGCAGTTCTTCAGCCGAGGCTTTGAACAGTTTGTAGCTGCGCCAGACGATCAAGGGATAAGCCAGTTTGCCGGCAAAAAACATAACGGCCTCATGCACCCCCTCTGAGAATACGGCTTTTACCGTATCCCAAGCGGTATCCGCATTGTCGACTTGCTGGCCACTCAGCAAGGTTGTCAGCAACTCGAGATTATCGGTGTACAACTGTTTGAACAGGGGCGTGTTTATGGGGGTGTGTGCCAGCTGCATGGGAGTGCCGTCTTGGGGTTGCCCCAACGCCTTTGTCAGTGCGGCCTGGTCTACTGCCGGGACCACCTGCCGGACCCAGCTTTGTAAGGCCCCGGGCGCCGTCAGCTCGGCGAGCAGCCCAGCCTCATCGGCATATTCTTTGAGGGTATGGCCTGGGCTATAAGGGGCATAGAGAACGTGAGGCGTCTTGTCAGCTGAGGCGGGGCTGATCACGTAGCTCCCAGGCACCTTGATCGTTTTCTTCCCGGCATCGATCAGCAGCTCCAGAGGGCGGATCATGGCGCTGGCGTCTACCACGGTCGCACGGGCGATAGCATCCGGCATATCCATGACCTGTTGAATGAGCCCGAAGGTCGCCGGTGAAAGCTGGCCTTGCAACGTCAGGCTGTGAGCGTACTGCATCAGTTGCCAGGGCAGTTGCTTGGCGAATCGCGTAGAGCGTTGCTCAAAGTCCGGGCTGGCAGGGCCCAGGGAAGATTTGACGTAAGTTTGATAAGCCGCATTGATGTTCAGCGCCTGTATCCGCGTTTTTAGCGTCTGCGCATCCATAGTATTGGGCAGCGGCGTTGTGCCGGTGCTGGCGAAGAGCGGAACCGCATCGTTCCAATACGATTGGTGGCTCAAGGCATAGTCCAGCAGTGCCTGGCTGCGGGCAGGCATGTTGCCCTGTGCCGGAAGCCCGACTTCGATTTCATCAGCAGTGACGCTACTCTGGCCGTCAAGTTCCTTTAGCAAAGCGCTGAGCGTGTTTCGCGTGAACTGAGCCAGCGAGTCGATCCCGTGCAGGTAATCCTGATTGTCGATGACGTTGTTTCGATACTGCTCCAACAGTTCAGCATAGAGCTGTTGATCGATCGCGCTGGCTTGGCCCAACCATTGCGTGCCATGTTGCACAATCATCGCCTCGACCATGTCCATGGCTCGCCGCAGGTTAGTAGGCGCCAGGGTTTGCGTGACTTGAACCTGCCACAGGTTGCGCAACTGTTCGACCGACAGTTTCTTGGACAGGATTTGCTCCAGTTCACGGTCTTTTTGTTGGACGTAAGTCCGTTGCAAGTACTCGACGAGGTTGGCTTCGATCAGCTCAAGGCCGCTGAATGCATAGGTCGGATGTGAATGCCAGTCCGGTTGCGCCAGGTTCGCCAGGAAAGCCTGTCGTTCGTCCAGGGTTGCCAGGCGTCGATCTACCTCTGCCTTGAAGTGACTCAATGAATGAAAACTTTCCAGCCCCAACGCAGGCGTCCATAGCAGCGTGCGACCGCAATATTGAGGGTCAAGCCCGCCGCGCTCGGTCAGCACGAAACAGTTATTAAGCGGTTGCGAGGTCGTTTGCCCCACGGTCGCGACCTTCAAGCAAAACGCGTCAGGGCGGAACCCATTGACACTCAGGCGCAGGTCTCTGGCGTAAATACCTAGTACGGCTAAAAGAACTTCGTAGTCCAGGGGCAGTAAAGCGTTATTCCAGAGCCTGAGTTGCATTTCCCCGGTCAAGCCCATCTCCATTGCCTTTCTCAGCAAGGGCTGCATGTCGGGGTACACGCTGTGGGTTCTGCGCAGATACTGGGTAAAACCGCCGATGGCAGTGTCGATCAGCGTATTGAAGGCCGTGACATCCACGCCTGGAATTCTAGTGGCGGGTCTTTCAGCAGCCGTTGAGTAGAAGTGGATGTGCGGCGAATCGGGGAGAGACTCCACTTCGCCACATAAACGTGCCAGAAAATGCTCGACCATGCTGCTTGATGTCAGCAACTGAGGTTTTTCATCGGTGCCCGAGGGGTTGCTGTAATGGTGCACCCAAAGGCATGCAGCCTGCAGGTGTTGCTGTTTGATGGCGTACAGCTTGGTGTTGAGGTAGGTGGTGGCGGAGCGCTCCAGCGAGGGGCGAGAAGCTAGTTGTCGTTCGACTTCGGCGATTGTATTTTCGAGCGAATGCTGAGCGCTACGCATTGCCAACAGTGTGGGCGGGACCCTGGGCTGTGTCGCAGACACTGTCCAGAGGGGCGCCAATTGTGTACTCCAACGGCCCATGGGCTCGAGGGTCAATAATTTTTGTTCAATCATGGCCCGCACATCCAGCACATGATCGACCAGGGCATCGAGGTCCATCGTGCCTTGGCTCAGGCGATACTGATCGAGGGCGTATTCAAGGTTGCGAGCTTGTTTTTCAATGACACCCTCTATGAGGCTTTGGAAAATGACCCCGGTGATGGGCGCGGTAGTGACGTCGCAGGCCTGCAGATCTACTTCGCTATAGCGTTCGGGCCTCGACAGATGCTTTCTCCAGGCATCGGGATGCTCCCCAGGGTTGAGACTCTCCAGAAGACGGGTTTTCAGTGAGTCCAACTCGGTAAACGCCTGCAGCCCATGGTGGGGGCTATACAGCAGCCAGGGCGAGTCATCGTCGCCTTTGTTGCTGATGATCAGTGTACCGGCCAGCTCGGTGGGGGGCTGTTCGGGCTCGTCCAGCATTGCTTTTTCAACATCCAGGGCTGGAGGCAGCGTCGTCTCGGGGAGTGCCGTCCTGAGCGGCAGGGCCTGTAGTTGCAGACGCTGGTCAACCGTAATCGTGGATTGCTGTTGTTGGTCCAGTAACACCGTTAAAAAGGCATTGGCCATGGCGTGCGTAAAAAGTTGCAGCCGCGAGAGCCCGGTGGAAGCCGGCAGCGCCCAGAACGCCTTGGGCCGTTGCTTCATGTGTGTTTTCAAACCCTGGGCCAGTCCTTGGACTGATACCTCCCAACGCAACTGATCATCGGCCTCCTGCGTGGACGATTGGGAGACCGGGGTGCGTTGGGGGTTGTCGTAGCGTCGGGTTTCACCCGTTGGCCAACCATTGGCGACGAAATACCTGAGGACGGTATCGCTCAACGAGCGGGTAGCGATGTGTCGAGGTGTTGACGTGTCAGTGTCACCCGATTGGCTGGAGGTGCCGACGACATAGCTCTGTACCTGGATTTGGCGCAAGTCGACACCTGCAAAAGACTGGGCCAGTTCAGCGCAAATGTAGTCATCCAGCAGAGAAGTGAAACTGGGCAGCTTGAGCAATTCCTCGCGCATCAGCCGGGCATTTTCAAGCAGGTTATTGGAGAGGGTATTTTGCTGTGCTTCGAAGACCGCTCCAGCCACGGGCTGTAGAGTAAAGGTCATAACCGCAGTGGACTTTAGTGTGGCTTGCTGGGAGATCGACAGGTAATCGAGCAAAGCCTGGCGCTGCACCGGGTCTTTGAACCAAGTGCCCAGTTGCGTCTTGAGTGTTTCATGGCTTTCGAGCTTTTCCAGGCCACGCGCAGGCGAGTAGAGAAAAACCCCACCTTCCGGGGCGGGGCCCATGACGAATGCGCCCGCAAGTTCAACTGCCGGTTGGCCGGGCACGTTCACTTGCAGGGTTTGGACGTGCATCGGTGCGGTGTGTGCCCGTCGCAAAGCATCGGTTGCCAGATAGACCGAGTCGAGCCAGTCCAGGTCCTTGAGGGTAAAGTTACGCGTGCTTTGGCGCTGGCTTAGCTGTGTGCGATCGGCTTGGGTTTCGCTGAAAAAATACGGTCGGTTGTCATTGTCCATCGAGTGCTCTCCAAACAGGCTCGGCTGCCGGCAGTGCAGCTACGAGTGACCTGAAAGGATCAACTCTGGCATTTCAGATTTCAGTCCAGGCGTTACATATGCAGCAACGCCTCAGGCCCCGGTGGAGTGATCGGCGTATAGGTCGCCTTCGCCACGGAAAAGCGCAAGTGACTTCAACAGCGTACGGGTGTCCCCCGCAGTAATAAACGCTTCACGGAAGGCTTTCCCGGTTTCAGGGTTGAGCAGGCCGTCACGCTCAAATCGTTCAAAGGCTTGTTTGGCCAGGACACCCGACCACTTGTAGGAATACATTTTGGCGCCATAGTGACCCACAAGTTGTTCGAGGCAGTTGAGCGGGCGAGCGCCATCAGGCCACTGCACAAACCCGACGTCAGCGCTGGCACGGGTGAAAACCTCATGAGGTGTGCGCCCGTCACCATAAGTACGGTGCAACTCGAAGTCGACCAGGCCCGTGAGTAAAACCCGGGCGGTTTCCTGGCTGGTTTGAGTGTGAATAAATCGGCTCATTTTGTTGGCCATATCCTCAGGCAACGATTCTCCCGTCTGGAAATGGCCTGAAAGCCAGATCAGGGACGCTGAAGTAAAACAAAACTGCTCCAGCACTTGGCTAACGAATTCCGCCGCGTCATGGCTTAATTGACCAATACTGGAGAGCACCCGGTAGGGGGCGGCGGTCAACAGGTGCTGCAGGCAATGGCCAAATTCATGCAATAAGACCCTCAATTGCAGATGATCCAGCAAGCACGGTTGGGTCGCTGTCGGTCGTGGCAACTGGGTACGTAGTACTGCGATAGGCCGTCGTGGTCGCCCCTCGGCAGTCATCCGATGGCTGCGCAGGCTCGACATGGCGCCAAGCCCTGCGTCCGCCTTGCGGCGATAAGGGTCAATGAACAAATGGCCGATCGGCTCCGCGTACTCCCTGACTTCAAACACCCGCACATCCGGGTGCCAGGTATCGACAGTGGTTTGTTCAACCAGGTCAACGCCGAACAGTGTTTTGGTGAACATGCCCAAGCGTTGCAGTACCGTCTCCAACGGGAAGTAGTTGCGCAATGCCTCCTGAGAGACGCCAGCCAGATCCTGGCGAATTTTTTCCGCGAAATAGTCGTTATCCCAAGGTTCCAGATCATCGATACCTCGTTGCGCGGCATAGTGCTGCAGTTGTTGCGCGTCATAGGAAGCCGTCGTTCGTGCCTGCTCAATCTGTTGATGCACAAATGCAATGACCTCATCGGTCGTCTGCGCCATCTGATCGACCAGAGCCAGTTGGGTGAAATTGGGATAGCCCAACAGCTGTGCTTTCTGGTGACGGCTGGAGAGCAGCACTGTCAGGACCAGTTCATTGTCGGTGGCAAAAGCGTCAGGGCCGGTACCCACGGCACGGCTGTAATAAGCCACCATCATTTCCTGGCGCAAAGCTCGATGATCGGCATAGGTCATCACCTCGCGAAAGGATTGATCCGAAAGAGTCAATAACCAGCCTTCCAGGCCTGCGGCTCGAGCGGCGTCCTCCATGCGTGCCTGGGTCGCATCAGGCAATCCGCTCAGCAGCGACTTGTCGTCGATGTGCTTACGCCACGCCCTGTTCGAGTCTTCTATACGGTCCAGAAACTCCTGGCCCAATGTGCCGATTTCCAGGTTCAACGTTTTCAGCTGTAACTGCTTTTCGCAGGACAGATCAAGGCCGGCCAAGTGGTACTTGCGCAGTATTTTCTGCAGCGCGCTTTTGCGTTGTTCATTGAAAAGAGCCGCGATCGGGCTATTGGCAAGTTGTCGGTGAAGCTGATACAGGTCGTTGTTCTCAGTCAACTCGGCTTTGTACTGCATTGCCAGATCGTGACTACGGACTGATTCCTGCTGCCAGGCCGGCCCTTGGGAAATGGAGTTAAGCAGTTCAATGATTTGGAGAACGCCATCCAAGCGAGCCTCCAGTGCCTCCACGGCCTGCACCAGGTCATCCCAGGTTGGGAATGGCGCCTGGCTGGCGATAATCGTGGTGGTGGTGCCGCGGCTTTCGGTGATGATCTGTTGAATGGCAGGCACCAAGTGTTCTGCCTGGATAGACGAGAACGGCGGCAGATCGTAGGGCGTTAGAAGTGGATTGCTGTCAGGCATGGCGTCACTGTTCAAAGAGGGCAGTCGAAGCAGTCAGCCTAAAGAATGAATAACCGATGGGAGGGATAGATAAGTAGGCAAGCAGGGAGAAAGGCAATAACGCGGGGAGCCCGCGTTATTCTCAAGCGCATCCGAGCACTCTCGCTCAGTGGCTCATATCTGCCTGAGCGTCGCACCTTCGCCAGCCTGACTCGGCTGCAACTTGAACACGTAGAACAGCACCGTCAGCAACACCAGGAACACCGGGCCGACGTACAGCGCAATACGCGTTTCCGGGAAGTACGCCATCAGGCCCACCACCAGCACCAGGAACGCCAGCGCCAGGTAGGAGCTGACCGGGTACAGCCACATGCGGTACTTGAGGCCAGCCACCTCGGCTGGGCTCAGGCTTTTGCGGAATTTGAGCTGGGCCAGCAGGATCATCAGCCAGGTCCAGATCGCACCGAAGGTGGCGATGGAGGTGACCCACACAAAGACTTTTTCCGGCACCATGTAGTTGAGCAACACGCCCAGCAGCAGCACGAAAATCGACAGCAGCAGCGCCCGGCGCGGTACGCCGTTGCTTGAGGTCGTGCCGAACGTGGCCGGCGCCTGGCCATTCTGCGCCAGGCTGTAGAGCATGCGCCCGGTGCTGAAGATGCCGCCGTTGCAGGAGGACAGCGCCGCCGTGATCACCACGAAGTTGATGATGCCGGCGGCCGTCTTGATACCCAGGCGCTCGAAGGTCATCACGAACGGGCTGCCTTGGGTGCCGATTTCGTTCCATGGGTAGATCGACAGAATTACGAACAACGCCCCCACGTAGAACAGCAGGATGCGCCAGAACACCGAGCCGATGGCACTGGGGATGGTCTTCTGCGGGTTCTTCGCTTCACCGGCGGTGAGGCCGATCATCTCGACGCCCAGATAGGCGAACATCACCATTTGCAGGGACATCAACACACCGGTGACGCCATTGGGCATAAAGCCGCCGTGGGCCCACAGGTTGGAAATGCCCAGCGCCACGCCGTCATTGCCGAAGCCGAACGCGATGATGCCGACGCCGCCGATGACCATGGCAATGATCGTGACGATCTTGATCAGCGCGAACCAGAACTCGAATTCACCGAACGCCTTGACCGCGATCAGGTTGATGGTGCCCATGCTGACCAGGGCCGCCAAGGCCCAGATCCAGCGCGGCACGTCGGGGAACCACACGCCCATGTACACGGCGACGGCGGTGATTTCCGCCACGCAGGTCACCAGCCACAGGAACCAGTAGTTCCAACCGGTGAGAAAGCCCGCCAACGGGCCGAGGTAGTCCTGGGCGTAACGGCTGAACGAGCCGGCGACGGGGTTGTGCACCGCCATTTCGCCGAGGGCGCGCATGATCACCAGGATCGCCAGGCCGCCGATGATGTAGGACAACATGATCGCCGGGCCGGCCATTTCAATGGCCTTGGCCGAGCCCAGGAACAGGCCGACACCGATACAGGCGCCAAGGGCCATCAGGCGAATATGCCGTTCACCGAGTTCGCGTTTGAGCGGGCCGCCTTGAGCGGTCTCGCCATGGGGCAGTGGGTTGCCGACTGGCATAGGGGTACAACCTCATTTTGTTATTGGAGTGTCCGTCGAGTTTCCGGGGTGCAGGCCGGTAAGCCTGTGCCCTTGTTGAAACGGGACCGCCTCATGGACGGGCCCTTCTTGCCAGGCAAGATCAGCGGGGCGTCAGTATAAAAAGCCCAGAGCAGGGTCTTTCACTATAAAAATGGGCCAATTTAGGGGAAGCGCCGGTCAAAATGCCATTTTACAGGAGCATCTTACCTGCATTGAGCGACAAAACGTCGCGCAGCACCACGCTGACAAATGGTTTGCCACTGCAAGCCCGCTCGCCATAAGAACCCGCGCACCACACACAAATCCCTCACAACCAGCCCTCAGCGACTACGCTTCAAGCAGGTCCGATCTATCTGCGTGAAGGGATCAATCGACTATGGGCGCACTCTGGCAAACCGAATCGAGCAAGGCTGCGAAACTACAAGGCAGTTCGGACCCAGCGCCCTTACCCAAAAATAAACCCAGGCCCCGCCATGGGCGGCGCCTGTTCTGGTTGATCGTGTTGATGGCACTGGTAGCGCTGGGGTTTGCCGCCGCCAAAGAGCTGCGCACCTCCCGCCTGCAAGCCCAGGAGCTCAGCCGCCTGGCCCGCAGCCTCACCTACCAGGTTGAGCCCGGCCCCAGCCAGGCCATGGTTTATCCGGGGGCCGGCCCCTTCGACCGGCGCCTGGGTTACAGCAACCTCGGCAGCTTCCTGCCGCGCCTGCTCAAGCGCGGTTATGTGATTGAGGCCCAGGCGCGCTTTTCGCCCGCGTTGATGGACTACACCGCCAAGGGCCTGTTCGTGCCCTACGCAGAGAAGATCCAGGCCGGGCTGACCATCAGCGACTGCCGCGCCGTGCCGCTTTACCAGTACAACTACCCGCAACAGCTGTACGAAAGCTTCGCCGCGATCCCGCCCGTGGTGGTCAACAGCCTGCTGTTTATCGAAAACCGCGACCTGCTCGACCCCAGCCAGCCCCAGGCCAACCCCGCCGTCGACTGGCCGCGCTTTGCCAAGGCCGCGTGGTCACAAGTCGCCAAGGTGCTGCACCTGCCGGGCCAAAGTGCCGGCGGCAGCACCTTGGCCACCCAGCTGGAAAAATACCGCCACTCCCCGGACGGCCTGACCGTGTCGGGCGAGGAAAAACTGCGGCAGATGTTTTCCGCCGCTGTACGCGCCTATCGGGATGGGCCGCAGACCTTGCCGGCGCGGCAGAATATCCTGCGTGACTACCTCAACAGCGTGCCGCTGTCGGCGGTGCCCGGCCACGGCGAAGTGCATGGCCTGGCCGAGGGTTTGCGGGTGTGGTACGGCGCCGACTTCAACCACGTCAACCTGGCGCTGGTGGGCTCGGTAAACGCCGAACAAGGCCTGGCACTGCGCCAGGTGTTGTCGTTGATCATTGCCCAGCGCCGGCCTTCGCACTACCTGGCCAAGGGTCGCGAAGAGCTCGCCGAACTCACCGACAGCCACCTGCGCCTAATGGCGCAAAACAGTGTCATCACCCCTGCTCTGCTCCAAGCGGCGCTGGCGGCCAAGGTCAGCTACCGCGACTGGATGCAACAACCGACGCTGCAACCGGTGGAGACCAACAAAGGCATCAGCATGGCCCGCGCGCGCCTGGCCACCCTGCTCGACCGGCCGCTGTATGACCTGGACCGCCTCGACCTTGCGGCGACCACCACCCTGCAAGCCCCGTTGCAGGGCCAAGTCAGCGAATACCTCAAGCACCTGGCCGACCCCGACTTTGCGCGCCAGGTCGGCCTGCTCGGCGAACGCCTGCTGAGCGAGGCCAACACCGCGCAAGTGCGCTACAGCTTCACCCTGTTCGAGCTGACCCCGGACGGCTCACGGGTGCGCGTGCAAACCGACAACACCGACCAACCCTTCGATATCAACGAAGGCAGCAAACTGGAACTGGGCTCCACCGCCAAGCTGCGGGTACTGACCACCTACCTGCAAATCATCACCGAACTGCACGATAAGTACGCCGCCCAAGCCCCCGCTGCGCTGAAAAAAATCACGGTCGACGACCAGGACCGCTTGAGCCGCTGGGCCCTTGATTACCTGATCCAGACCCCGGACAAATCCCTGGCAAAAATGCTCGAAGCCGCCCTTGATCGCACCTACTCGGCCAGCCCCGGCGAAAGCTTTTTCACCGGCGGCGGCCTGCATCACTTCCATAACTTTCGCAACGAAGACAACGGCCGCAGCCCCAGCTTGCGCGACGCCCTGCGCGAGTCGATCAACCTGCCGTTCATTCGCCTGATGCGTGATGTGGTGCGCTACACCACCTATTCCGGCGCCAATAACAGCGCCCAATTGCTCAAGGACGACAATGACCCGCGCCGCCAGGAATACCTCGCCGATTTTGCCGACCGCGAGGGCACGACCTTCCTGCGCAAGTTCTGGAGGAAGTACCAGAAAAAAGACACCCAGGCGCGCCTCGACACTTTTCTGGACGGCCTGCGTCCCACGCCAATGCGCCTGGCCGCCGTGCACCGCTATTTGTTGCCCAACGCTAACCAGGAAAGCTTCAACCTGTTCGTGCGCGCGCACCTGACCGGGGTGAAAACCAACGAGAAGCTCAGCGACGAACGCCTGCAAAAACTCTACACCGCGTATGGCCCCGGCACCTATGACCTGCCCGACCAAGGCTACATTGCCAAGGTTCACCCGCTGGACCTGTGGCTGATGGGCTACCTGCTCAACCACCCCGAGGCGACCTTCAGCGAAGTGGTCAAAGCCGGCCAGTTCGAGCGTCAGGAGGTCTACAGCTGGCTGTTCAAAAGCCGCCATCAGAGCGCGCGCGACAGTCGCATCCGGACCATGCTCGAAGTGGAAGCCTTCCTCGATATTCATCAGCGCTGGCAGGCGGTCGGTTACCCGTTCGACCACTTGGTGCCGTCACTGGCCACGGCCATCGGCAGCTCCGGCGATCGCCCGGCGGCGCTGGCGGAATTGATGGGGATCATCCTCAACGATGGCGTGCGCGCCAAAGTGGTACGCATCGACAGCCTGCACTTTGCCGCCGATACGCCGTATGAAACCCGGGTGATCAACGACCCCGCCACCGGCAAACGAGTGTTGCCGATGGAAGTGGCGCAGGCGCTGCGCGGGGCCTTGTCCCAAGTGGTGGACGCCGGCACGGCCAAACGCGTGGCCGGCAGCTTCAAGCTGGATGACGGCACACCGCTGGCCATGGGCGGCAAGACCGGCACCGGCGACAACCGCATCGAAGCCATCGGCGCCGGTGGGCGGGTGCTCAGTTCCAAGGCGATCAACCGCACCGCCACCTTTGTGTTCTATATCGGCGAGCGCCACTTTGGCACCCTCACCGCGTTTGTTCCGGGCAGCTCGGCGCAAGGCTTCAAGTTCACCTCGGCGCTGCCCGTGCAGGTGCTCAAAGGCATGGCGCCGATTCTTATGCCGTACTTGAAGCCGGGGAGCCTAACGCTGTGCCTGCCGGTAGAGGGCCCGCACGGAAAAACAGCCGCCGGGCAAAAGGCCGGGTAATCGTTGCCCGGTCAATGTCCAGGGTCTGGCGCACACGCCCGGTTTGGCCGGTGCGCATACGGGCGAACGCCTCGGCCTCGACCCGGGCTTGGGCCTGGCGCCCCAGGCGCTCCTGCTCAGGGCGCTTGAGATGAGGCTCACCCTCGTAATGATCATCCGGGCTGTCCCGTCGTTTGTAGTGGAAGTGGGCATAACACAACGCCTGTTGGGTATCCCGTGCGTCGGTGACCACATAGACCTGCAAGTAATCATCGACGGTGCCCTTGAGCAACACGCGTTCACCCTGCCGGAAAATCCGCACTTCACCGCGTGAGAAAAGAAAATCGACGCCGCCCTGAGTCGCTGGCCGACGCCGAGTCGCGCGGGTTCGTGCGTTTACCCCGGCAGCGCTCAGCCGGGCTTGCGCCAGCCGCAGATCACGCTCCATTGTCAGTGCCTTGGCCTGTTGCGGGGCCACCAGCCGGGTGTTTTCCATGCCCTGGCGTCTGCGGGCAATCGCCTCGGCAGTCCACCGGCGCATATTGGCCTGAGCCTCCAGCAGGTACTCCAAGGACGACGGATCGTTGGCCCGCTCAATCAAGGCTTCGACCTGCTGAATAGCCCTATGCTCGTCGTCCAACAGGCCCTGGCCCTTTTGCAACAGGCTACCGAGTTGCGCATCCGCCTTGGGCGCCGGTTTCACCGGTTCCCACACCCCATCATCCGCCTCGGTGAACGAACCAATGACCTCGCCGCCCGCCTCGTGCAGCGCTGCGGTGACAGGCCCCGGCTGTGTGGCCTCACTGACCTGTGCCACATACATATCGTGATTGCGTGTACGGATGATTTTTTTGCGCCGGCTGCCTTGGGGCGCGGGGGCAGGCACCGCCGGCGGTGCTGCCTGGGGTGGCACTTGCAGGAGGTCTGCAAGGTCTTTTTCGGCCTGTTGGTGCAAGCTGACCAGCAGCTCCTGCAGTTTTTGCAGAAACTCCAGATCGAATGTGTCAGGCGCCATGGCACGCCAGAACTCAATCTGATCGTCGGTTTGCGCATAGACGTGGTCAATGCTTTTGAGCAGTTCAATACGCTCTGCCGACGTTGCTTGAAGCTGCTGCAAATCCGCCAGGGATCGACTCGCCAGACGTGCACGGTTAACGGTTTCATCGACACTGTTGAAGAAATCGTCGCTGAGCACAGGCCCTGCCACATCAATCGAGATGCGCCACAACGTCGTCAGTAGCAAGGATTGCAGGTCCCGTATCGAAGGACGTACGCCCAGCGTCAGCGCCCCAGATTTGTCGCGCCCCAGACGGGGCACCTGGCTCAGGTCATCCAGATAGCCTGCTTCCAGGGTTCGCCAGCGGATTGCCTTTTCTTGCACAGCGGCCAATTCACGCATGATCGTGTCCAGTTCGGCGTGATCTTCACGGTTGATAGCCGACTCGGCCTCCTCCGTGGTTTCCCCGCTCAGCCGATCCACGACTGGCCTGAGCCGGGTATTGAGGGCAACGATTTGTCGTCGCGACTGTGCATCCAACAGCTGCGCGGTCAGAATCACTGACTCCAGCGCCTGGCACAGATGCGCCTCATAGCCGGGTCGCGGCCCCAGCTCCCGCAGGTACTTGAGTCGTTGCAGCTCCAACTGCCCATGCTCGAATTTGTTGCTCATTTCCCGGCCATAAGTCTCCCATGCCTGCGCGCGCTGCTGCTCAGTGATCTGCCCGGCCGGCTGGGTCGCCAACGTGCGCGCCAGTCTCATCGCGCGGTCGGCCCTGGCCCGGTCCGCCACCGTCTTTTCATAGTCGACCTCAAGCGAAACGCGGGTAGCCAGCTGCGCTTGCCGGGTACGCTCAATCGCCTCGTCAGCATTGCCCCCCGGCAAACGCAGGCCCAGGTCAAAATCCCACTGGCCCTGCCCCAAGTGCCTGAGCCAAGGGCCAAGGGTGGCGCCATCCGCGCTGACCACCCGGACCAGGCCCTGCATGACGTTGACCCGGTACAACGCCCCTTGAACCAGTGCCTGCCATTGCTGCGGGACCTGCGAGGTATCGCGCAGCAAACCTTGGGTCGGGCCACTGGCATCGGCATTGTCCAGGGTGACCGGCCAGGGCTCGGCAAAGGTCTTGAGCCGCAACGGCTGAATCAGCGCCTGTTGTTGTGTGCTAAGCACCTGCCGGGCGTTGGCCCAGCGCGTAGGTGCGTAGAAGGTCACGGGGGCGGGAATCGGCTTGAGCGGCACTGCGATTGGCTCGCCAGCGGCGGGTTCGACACGCGCCAGGGGCGCAAACACTGGGTGCTCGAGCGCCACATGCTGCTGGGTATCCTGGGGCGTGGCTTGATGGGCGACAATCGCCATCAGGTTCGCCAGCATGTCCGTCAGGGCGGCGTTGCGGGTTTGCCCGTCCTGGCTCTGTAAACCGTCGATATCGCGCTGCGCACTGTCCACCACCTGCAGCAGCCAACCGCCCAGCGCCAACGGCCCGTTGAGCAACGGCAGCACCGTACCGAACAGCAGCCATCCAGCCTGCTTCAAGTTAGCCCAACGCTGCTCGGCATTGGACACCGCCTGGCGATCTGCCAAGGCCACAAGGGCCTTGGCCGTGGCCTCGAACACTTGGTGCGCAGGGTCTGTGTTGCTCACCTGTTTGCTCAGTTGAGCCGGCGCAGGCGCTTCATACACGGTGAATTCATCGCCCTGCAAAAAGCGGCGGATATGCGGCTGGTTAAAACCCTTGTTGGCATACACCGCCCGGCGCGCGGGCGCGAGCCAGGTCAGCACGTTGTCCTGTAAGGCGCCTGGGTTCTTGATCGCTGTGAACAAGGCCTCCAATGACTCATATTCCTGCAGCATCGGGCTGAACAACGGCCGGTACAGCAGGTGCGGCCCGCTTTGCCCCAGCAATGGGCCAATGATGAACATGTTAGCGACCCCATCCGCACGGGCATCTGCCGTGGCCTTGAACGCCAGCGGCCACAGCGCAACAGCCTGTGTGCCGACCTTGCGTTCGGCGGCGCTGGCCTGCAAGGCCGCCCGTACTCGCTGAAAACCGACCCAGGTCACACCGTGCTCGCCCGTGAGCTTCGACGCCAGCGCCCACAGCGGCAGTTGCACACGCAGTTGCCGGCTGAACTGTTGCCGGCGGCGGGTGGCCTCGGCGGTGTCGTCGATCAGCATTTTTTTCAGCAGGGCGGGATAGGTCTGGCCTACGTCCGCCTCCTCTACGCACTGTTTGATCAGGGTGTAGGTCAGCCACGTCGGCGCCGCTTTGCCGTTCAGCGTAATGCGCTTGGCGGTATGCGGGAAACCGGCCAGGTTTTCCAGGGCCAGTTCGGTCAGCGTCACCGTGACCGGGTCCACCTCGCCGGCAATGAACCCGCCCTGCACCGGCACGGGTGCGGCAATCACCCGATCAAAGGTCAGGGAAACCTCGCCCGGTTTGATGCGCGTCGCGCCAGGTTGGGCATTCAGGCAATGCTGCAACTGGCGGTCGGCACAGGCTTGAATCGACTCGATACCCGCCAGGAAATGCGTGGCTCCGCTGTCGTGCTGAGCCAACACCCACTGCTGCAACAGGCGCGCATAGGCGATGCTGTCCTCGGCACCCGCCTGGGCCAGCCACAACGGCATGGCTTGGCGCAGGCGCTGTTGGCGCGCACTCAGTTCGCAGACAAACCAGCGCCGTGGATCAACGATGTAATCGAGCAGCGCCTGGCATGCCTCAACGGTGCGCGGCACGTCACGCTCGATGCTGTCGATTTCCAACTGCTGGCGGGCCAGGTAGCTCGCCGCCAAAGCATCGAAGGGGTCGCCCTGGGCCTGCTGGGTGAACCACTGGTCAGCCGCGCCCGTCAGTACCGGGCTGGTGTAGGCCGGTAACAACGCGCCAACGTCGTCAAGGCTATTGAGTTCGTGCACACCGCTGGCCGGGCTGAACAGCAGGGTTTTCGCGGCATGGCTGAGTATCAGCAGCGGCAACGTCTGCGCCTGATCGCCCGCCAGCCCCGCGCCCAGCAGGTGCACGGTTCGCACCTGCAGCGGGCCGTCATGCAGGCTCCATTGCACAGAGGGCCGCAGGGGGCGCAGCAGGGTCTTGGGGAACAGCGCGGCGAAGCCCTTTTCGTCCATACCGGGTGGCTTGGGTGAGTCGTAAAGCAGCCCCAGCAGGTGATCGGACAGATAACGCCAACGGGTCATGTTGATCGGCACTGGCTCACTCCACCAGGCTTGCAAACGGTTGCCAAAAGACCTCAGGAGCACCGCGCCGCAGTGATTGATCAGCTTCTCGACGTCGGCGAGGCTCGGCCCACTGGGGTCGAACACCTCGCGAACCCGGCAGACCACGAGGTGATAGCCCTCGACCAGCAACGTAGGCCTGGCATTGGCCAGGCGCTGCACCAGCAGTTCGGGCAAAGGCTGGTAGGTAGAGCTGTCAGCCGTGGGGGTGCCCAGATGGATCAGGCTGGCGGACCATTTTTGCGCCGCAAAATACTGGTCCAAGTAGGCCTGGGCAGCCTCTTGCGCCACCGCTTGCAACGGCGCGGGGCTTAAAAACAGCGTCTCGATTTGCTCGATATGCACTTGGCGCGCAGACGTTGCGCGAGGCTCGGAGGGCGTCATGACAGGGCTTCTCAGTGATATAGACCCGCGGACGCTACACGCTGCCAGGCGCCCGATGACCATACACAGTTACTGCCAGACCAGCCCCTGTGCGGGCCTAGTCTGAGTGCCCTATTTGCCACAGAACACCACGCCATGAGCGCACTTGTTTCACAGGCCCCCGAAGATAAAGGCCAACACTACGAACTCATCCGGGATGCTTTGCCCGACTGGGTCAAAACGCTGTCCGCTGCAAGAATCAGCGCCTTGAAATCCAGCCGAAAAACCATTGCGCCCTGGTACAAAAGTGCCTTGGCGCAGCCGCATCAACTGTTGAAAACCGCGATTGCCGAACAGTGGAAAACCCAATCCCACGTCGACAAAAAACTCTCAGCAATCACCGACCTCAAACGCTTTGCCGAACCCTTGTTAAAAGCGGCACTGAAGCAGCACTACAACCTCGATGTGGACGTTCACAGCACCTACCTGCGCCTCTATGCGCCGGTCAAACAAGCCTGGTGGGTCACTGACATTCGCCCAGGCGTAAAAAGCCGCACGGTCTCGCTGCTGGAGGCGGCGTTGCACAACTTTGCCGATTCAGAGGTGTTCACCGACGACTCGCAGTTCATCACCCGGCCTGACGCCCTCGACCATTTCGAGGTGCTCGCGCTGAAAAAACAGCTGTCGATCCAACAGTTCAAGACCCTGGTGCGCACCCTCGACATCGGCGCCCAGTACCAACAGCACCTTGAGCGTTACCTGGGCCGTTCCGAACCGGTGGTGGACGGCGTGCTGCGCGCGCATGTCACCCGCAACCACCAGGCGGCCCTCAAGGTCGCAGCGCAGATGGCGCTGATGAAAGGCGATATCCAGCCGCAGGACCATAGCCTGATCACGCAGCTGATTGCCGGTCGCCAAGGGCTGACGCTGGACGGCAAGGCTGTGCATTGCCATGGCCTGAGCCTGATGGACGCGACCTTGACCGGTGTTGTACTGATCGCCGCCGACCTGGAGACCAGCCGCCAGGCGCTTCCTGTCATCGTGTATGTACCGGATGACCCGCAGCACCCACTCAAGCGCTACGCCTCCACGCTCGAGTTCATGCTGGCGCTGACCCGGCAACTGCGCCATCCCGACTATCAACAGTTTTTCAGCCGGTTCATCGACCATTCATACCAAGGGCTTTTTTTCAGCCAGTTAGGCGCGCGCCTCAGCCAGGTGAAATGGCACCAACACGTGCCGGGCGATCCCCAGCCGACCTGGCACGACACGGCGCTCGACAACCCCAACCTGCAGTTCAGCGTGACCCGTATCCGAACACCGTTGTGGGAGCATCTGTACCAGCAACAAATCAACAAAACCCTCAACGATGCGCGTGAACTGGCCATCGCCACCGCCTACGCCGACCGCATGGCACGCTGGGCCTGGTGGGACAACCTGGAGAAAATACTCTCGGACGTGCTTAACCTGGCGTTACTCGTCGTGACGCCGTTCGTGCCTTTTTTGGGCGAATTGATGCTGGCCTATACCGCCTATCAACTCGCGGACGAGGTCTTCGAAGGCCTGTTGGATTGGGCTGAGGGCCAGGGCACAGAAGCCATTGAACACGTGGTTGGGGTCGCGGAAAACGTGTTGCAACTGCTCGCGTTCAGCGCTGCCCACCTCACGCTGTCACCCTTCGTCGAGCGTTTGAAGCGTGTGGCCCTGAGTGACGGAAAACTGCGTTTATGGCATGCGGACTTGAGCCCCTACGAACAAAAAAACCTGACCCTGGCGCCCGCATCGCAGCCCGACGCGCAAGGGTTTCATCAGCATGAGGGCAAAAAAATCCTGCGCCTGGAAGGCAAGCACTACGCCGTCAGCCAGGAGCCCGACACCGGCCTTCAGCGCATTATTCACCCACAACGCCCCGAGGCTTATCGCCCCGAGGTGGTGCTTAACGGTCTCGGGGCCGTGGTGCTCGAGGGCGAGGAACCCAGGCGCTGGAACGACTCGCAGTTGTTCCAGCGCCTAAGCCCCTTGACCGCCACCTGGCCAGAGGCACGCCTGCAACAATTGCGCGATATCAGTGGCACCGAACCCGGCGCGCTGAGGCATATGTACAGCGAAAACCAGCCACCACCACCGCTGCTGGCCGACACGCTGGACCGTCTCGAACTCAGGCAGCACATTGATACGCTCAGCGAGCCGTCCGGCGACACCGGGGAAGCCGCCTATTGGTCCGCCGACATGGTCACGCGAATGGACGGCTGGCCCACCGACAAAGCCATCGCCGTGTTCGAGGCCGCCGACCTGAGCGGCGAGTCGATGCAACATGGCGCAAGCCAGGCAGCGCCGGATGCGACATTAGCCATCAGCCGTGAAGACTTGGCGGCCGGTCGGCTGGCGGAACGGGTGGTGGGCTTTCTCGACGAAGCCGAACTCGCGGGGCTGATCGGCGCGCCCTTGCCCGCCGCCCCCAGCGCGCGGGTCCACACGCTGCGGGAGCAACTGAGCCGTTACGTGGCCTCGCGCAAAGACGACATCTTCGAGCATCTGTATGGCTTCAAACGCCAGTCATCCAGCGCCCACGGGCAGTTGCTGCAAAGACAATGCCCCAACCTGCCCGACAGCCTGGCACAAGCGATACTGGCCCAGGCCCGGCCCGCTGAAGTGCAGTTGATGAACGACGCGAGTCGTCTGCCGTTGCGCCTCAAACATCAAGCCAGGGAGCTGCAGTTCGAAGCCCGCGCCACCCGCGCCTATGAGAGCATCTACCAAGGCAGCACCCCCACACCCGACACCGAGAGGATGCTGCTCAACACCCTGAAAATCCACAGTAACGCCTTTGGCAACCAGCGCCTGAGCATCCGCGAGCAACTGCCCAGCGGGCAACTGCGCTGCCGTGTCGGCCCGCACGATGCGAGCACCGATACGCTGCTGATCCGCACCGCGCCAGGGCGGTACGCACTCGACGGCGCAAGCCTGCAGACCACCTGGGACCTGTATGAAGCCGTGCTGCGCAACGTGCCGCCTAACACACTGGGCTTCGCGCCGGGCGAAGGCGAAGGGCTGCGCCAGTGGCTCAAGCAGACCCTGCAACCGCCGGCAGAACGGCGCACCGTGCTGGCCGACCCGCCGACCCTCGCAACCGCCTCCAGAGAGACCCAGTTGCTGCTGCAAAAACCCCTGTTCAGCGCCCTGCGCCAACGGCTGGGCCGCACCCGTGTTGAGGATCGGCTCAAGCTGCTCTACCCGACGCTGAGCGAAGAGGACGTGACGGCCTATGCCGAGTCCTTGAACACGGCCGATGGCAAACGCCTGCTGCTCGCACTTGAAACCCAGAAGCGAAGCCTGCTCAACGCACTGAAAAAATGGCAGAACCAACCTGCCGCAGGCACCCAGCAACGCCGACCGCCCCTGCCGGAGAAACTGTTCAGGAAGCGTTTGACCACACTCATTCAGGAAAGCTGGGAGCAATCGGCCAAGGGTTACGAAACCGATTTCGGCGGCCGCCGATTGGGCAGCGAACTGGACCTGCAGGGCGAAACCATCTTCGGCTTTTTACAGAATTTCCCCACCCTTGAAAGACCCTTGGAGCACATCACCAGCCTCAACCTTGCGGGCACCGATTTCACTGACGCCGACAGCCCGTTCCTGTGCAACTTTCCCAACCTGCGCAGCTTGGATATCACCGGCAAGCGCCTGGTCAGCTTGCCCGAGGCCGTCGCCGGGCTGCGCCGGCTGACGCACTTGGGCCTGGCCGAAAACCCGATCCGCTGGAGCTCGCAGCACCTGGAACAGCTCAAGCAATTGAACCATCTGCGCGTGCTGATCCTCTCGCACAACCCGCACCTGGTGGCACCGCCGGACATCAGCCGCATGCCGGAACTGCGCATACTGGTGCTCAACAATACCCCGCTCAGCCAATGGCCTACGGGCCTGTTCGAGTTGCCGCGTTCGCCGGACTTCAACCTGAACCTGCTGAACACGCCCATCACCCAGGTGCCCACCGTCGAGCCCGGCTCCGCGTCGGCGGAGCTGGTGGCCCGCACGCGTTTGGACCGCAACAAGCTTGAGCCGGGCGCCGAGGACCGCCTGGTCAGCTACCGCCGCGCGGCGGGCCTGGACCCTTATCGCACGTACCCCCCGCGAGGCGAGCTGGACAGCCAACACTGGCTCAGCCACTTGCCGGAGGAGCTGCGCCCGTTATGGCAGGAGGTCTGGGATGACCTGGAACGGGAACACGGCTCCCAAGGCTTTTTTGAGGTCATCAAAAGCCAGCAGCACCCGTCTCCCGAAGTCGTCCAGGACCCGGATGACCTGACGCGCTATGAGCTCAACCGGGCGCATCTGCGCACCAATGTGCTGCGCCTGCTGAGGGCGGCTGACAGCGATGAGCCCACTCGCACTGCGCTGTTCAACCCTGCCGCCACCCCCACCCACTGTGCCGATGCGGGTGCTCAAGTGTTCAATGCCATGGGCATCGAAACCCTGAAGCTGGAGGCGTGGAACAAGCCTTCCCCCCAAACCCGGACTGACGCGCTAGTGCTGCTGGCAAAACAGAAAGCGCGACTGGACAAGGTCAACCGGATTGCCCAAAAAGATATCGAGGCGCGCCTTCGCGCACCCACGCGCAACAGAGATGGCAGCGCAGGCCCCGCCTTGCGCCTGACCACCGATGTCGTCGACGGCGTGTCGGGCACCCTGGATGAGGTCGAGGTGTACAGCGCCTACCAGACCGGTTTAAAGACGCAACTGGACCTGCCCTGGCTGGCGGACCACATGCTCTACCGCGAGACCGGCAATGTCCAAACCCGGCAACTGATCAGTGCCTACAACAAGGTGATCGAGGAGGAGCAAGGCGATGGGCTGGTGGAACAAATGCTCGAGCAGTACTTCTGGAGCGACTATTTGCGCGGTACCCATCCCGATGAGTACCGACAGATCAACTGTCAGCACGAACAGGTCAGTGAAAACATCGACGATTTGCGCCTGGCTCAGAACGCCTGGGCGGCCCATGAACAACTGCCGCCGGAACAGCAAAACCCGGCCACCGGCGCCCCACTCAAGCAGCGCCTGGTGGAGCTGGCCGACGCGCTGCAGGTGGCCCGAGCGCAGGTCTTGACCGGCGAATCCATGAGCGAGGAGCTGTACCTGAGCCTGTTTCTCAAGAGTTTCTACGACGAACAGGAACTGGGGCGACGCCTGACTCGCCAGGCCATGGTGGCCGCTGGCGTTTAACACCCTTCTGTTGCCGTACACCCGCGACAACAACGAACGGCGCGATGTAGGGGTTATTGGGGCTGTCTCGCGAGTCATTAGTGTGGGCATTCGCGTGGGGTGCCCTCACAACTGACACCGGCCGGCACGGATAACCCTATCGCTACACAAAACCCAGGTTATGCCTTCGCAACCACTCGCCTCTATCGAGGACCTCAAGGGCTCAACGCATCAAAGATGATTTGCACGTTGCCGAAGTACTGGCCCGGCAGGTAACCGTCAGCGGGTTGCTCGGCGGCAACCACCAGCGGCACGCGCTTGCCAACCTTGGCCTCGTCTTCCGGCACCACGAGGGTGTCGACCACATCCAGGCGATGGCCATTGAAGGTCACTTGCAGGGTAATCACGTCAGTGCCATTGGACAGCACCGGCGCAAAGCCCAGGCGCGCATTGATACCGCCCAGCACGTTCTTCACATCAAAAGGTTCACGCAACGAGCTAAGGCGCCCGGTCACCAGGTTGTAGCTCATGACCTGCTCGCGCTCGAGAAGCCCTGGGTTGACCGGCAGCACGTAAAAGGCGCTGGTGGGCACCTGAACCGAGACATGAAACACCGCTTCCTCTCGGACAGCGACGGCTGAAAAACTGAGCAGTGCCAACACACAAAACAGCACTATCGCGGACAATCGCCACTGCGGCACCCTCCGGCTCATCCTTTCACCACTTGGTCTTTGCTGGCCTGGCCCTCGACGAGTTTAAAGCGATATTCACGGCCCGCTTCCTTGTCGAACGAAAAAGTGCGACCCGGCAACACATGGTTTTTGGTGGTGGGGTGACAGTCGTCGGCCTTGCCGACCACGCAGTTTTTGAACTCATCCACCTCGATCACGCTGTTGCCGTTGTTGTGCAGAGCGTATTGAGCACCGCTGTTTTCAATGCGGGTGTCGTAGCGGGTGTCCTTGGGCCGCACAAAAAATACCGTGCCATAACCGGCCAATACACTAACCCCGGCCTGCAAGGTGCTTTGGTAAGCCTCACGTTCCTCCTCGGTGACGGCAAACGCGTCCTCCTTCTCCGGCACCACGGGGATGTAACGCACGCGAAAATAGCGCTCGTTATTGCGCTCACCCAAGAACACCAGGCGTGTGCCCTGCAAGCCGTTGGCCGGCACGATCAGCCTGGCCGGGCTGGCCATCAGGCCGTCACGGGCGCTGCTGTCGAGCTGGGTTTGAAGCGGCACTTCCTTGGCAACGCCCTGTTCGTCGTAGAGAATTTCCAGCACCTCGACCTTCACAAACGCGGTGCTGGTGCCGCCGTTGAAAATGCGCTTGAGATAAGTACTTTTGTCGCCGTCGAGGTAGTCATAGACCACCCCCACGTTGATGCTCGGCCCGGCATGGGCAGCATGGGCAAACAAACACAACCCCAGCAATGACAGTAAACTTTTCATGACAATCAAACCTCATGTGAATGGCAGGCAGCACGACTGCCCTAGACTTCTGAATCCCATATAACCGTGACGTTGCCGGTGTACTTGTTCGGCGCGCCAGGCACGAACATCTGCGGCATCGCGTCAGCCGGCACTTCGAAATGCAGGGTGCCCGGCCGGCGATCAACGTAGTGGGTTGGGGCAAACAGGCTGGTGGTGCTGCCGTCGAGCAGCAAGGGCAATCGGCTGACCCTCTGGCCGCTTACATCACCGATACCATTGGGCAGGCTGACGCTGATATTCAGCGGTACACCGGTGCCGTCTTCGGACTCGATTGCGCAGGTGTTGCCGCTGGGGAACTGGCATTGCAGTTCCATCTTGAAGCGCCCCGAGGACCAGATATTGAAGGTCTGGTCACGGAACAAGCGCGTTGGCCGTCGGCCTTGTTGAACCCAGGATTGCCAGCCGCCCTGGGGCACCAGCTCGACGTTATTGCCCCCCGGCGGGATTTCGACTTTGAGGACATGCACCACGCTCAGGGTAAAGTTGAAAACCAAGGTGTCGTCGTTGGGGATCATGATGTCACCGAAATCAAAATCCTGATTCGGGCCTAGCGAATAGGCGATGGTTCCCCGGTAAGTCCCGGTGGGCATGGTCAAAGGATTGGGCGTCCTCAGTTCATAGGCGTATTCGAAGTTGACATAGTCCAACCCCGGCACATCCACTCTGTGAACAAGGTTGCAGGCGCCTACGGCCTCAGGCACCAGCCAGAACCACAGCGCATATTGGGTAGTGCCTGTAAGAAACCCGGTGCTCAAACAAGGTGCTGGCGCGTACTGCCAGGTTCTGGGGCCCCACGAGTTAATGGTTGCAGGACCGGCGACGTTAAACCGGTTACCAATTCCCGCGATACGCACTTCGACAGTTTCCTTCGCCCCACCCTCTGACACCACCTCCAGGCTGCGCCATTCGGAGGGCATCTTGAACATCACTCCTTTACGCGCATCCGCAGGGCCACTGGGGTCGACCAGCATCGGACCATTGGAGCGAAAAGTGATGTCCCACGTGCGGATACTGAAAATCCCCAACTGCTTGCATCGCGCAGGTATGTGCCCCGGGCAGACCCCACTTTGCGGTGTGGTATTGATAAACTTGTTGTTCTGCGGATTTTGCGAGTCCGGAGAGAACACCGCCGTCAGCTCTTGTGTTGCGGCGCTGACTGAAAACGCGACACACCAGAGTAACGCGGTACTGAACAGGCCCCCGACAGGGCTATTTCTGGATCGTTGTTTCAAGAACATAGGATATCAACCTGCTGCTTCAGTGGTGGCGGTGGCATCGGCCAAGGTGTCTGGGGTACAGCGCAGATCACCGATCATCAGCACATCGTTCTCGCTGAGGGCCTTGCTCGGGTCGAGACGGAACTGGCACAGCAACTCGGTGCCACGGCGGACTTCCAGGGTCGGTGAACCGGCGTTCATTTCCATCGAGAAGAACCCATCCACCTCACTGACGCCCCGACTGGCGTGGTTGATGATGTGGTGGCCCTTGAGCGGGCGGCCTTGCGGGTCGACCAGGCGACCGAGCACAGTCACGGTTTTCATCACGCTGATCTTGCGATAACCGACGCCACCCTTGTTCATGTGGTAAGCAGTGCGCGCCGGCTGGATGGTGGCGGCCGGTGGGTGATTGCCCTCGAAGTCGAAGGCGACCGAGCTGCTCTTGTAAGCGGTGATAGGCACGAAGTTACGCCCGGGCCGCAGCGCCACGCTGGTGCCGGTCATGTCATCGGCGCGCAGGGCGATGTCTTCCACATCGGTCTCCACGTCAATGATCATTCCCGAGCCGCTGCCGTGGTACTGGCTGGTCAGGACCATCTTTTGCGCCCCCACTGCGAGTGTGTTGTTGAGGTTGAGGCCGCCGGTCAAATTGCCGTTAAAGGACGAGCGCTGCGCAAAGGCATCACCCGCCAGGGTGTCGGTGGCGAAGCTGGTCATGCTCGACAGGCCCATGCCGTAGACATCGGTCAGGGCCGTGACCGAGACGTTTTGCAGGGCGTGATCTTTGAGCTCTTTGCGGTAGGTCAGCGAGGCATTGTTGTCGCGCTGGCCTTCGCGCGCGGTGCGCGAACCGATGCTGCCTGACCAGCTTTCGCCCGGGCCACCGAGGGCCAGGTTGAGGGTCAGGTCGACGCCACGGTTACGCTTGTCGCCAGTACTGCTGCTGGAGGGTCGATCGAACACCGACAGGCGCCAATTGGCATCACTGCCGAACAAGGTGTCGTGACGCGTCCAACCCAGGTCCAACCCCACCCCTTCGACATTGCCCTGGCTGTGGGATACGCGAGCATTCACCGAATTTCGGTTGCCCAAACGGTGGTTGATCGACAGCGACGATGTACTGGTTTGGCCGACAAACGTGTTGCGCTGGCGCAGACGCGTACCGTCGGGCAGGGTCTCGTAGGTGTTACGGGTGTCGAGCCAACTGCGGTTGTGGCTGACAATCACACTGCCCAAGCCGTAGCTGTAGAGCCCTTGCACATCCAGGCCGGTGCCGTAGTCGCGAGTCTGGTAGACATTGGCATACACGCTGGCGCCCTGGGCCAGGCTCCAGTCGATGGAGGTGCCCAGCTGCAAACGGTCCTGCACTTGGCGGCCGGACACACCGAGCACCGCGCGTGGGTGCAGCAGGTAGTTGACCGAGGCACCGGCGGTCATGTCGCCTTTGTCGCGCTGCTCCCAGTTGTTGAGCAAGGTGCTTTCGCGCCCGGCAAACAGGTTGTAGCGCCAACGCTCGTCATGGTTACGCCAGTTGTTGGGCTTGTACACCAGCTCCTGGCTGGTGGAGGTGACTTGGCCGTCTTCGACCAAGCGCACTTCCACTTCATAGATGCCGCCAGGCAAGGGCCGGGTATCGAGGGTCTGTAATCCGGCCGGCACACGTTGAGTGTTGATCAGCAAGCCGTTACGGAAGATCTCCACCGAGCCCTGGCGGTTGGCGGTGACGTAGATCGGGTAGACGCTGGGCTTGGGGTTGTTCATCGCCAGGCTGTCGGAGCTGCCAACCATGACCCCAACCGCCACGTCCGGCGCCGCGCCGAACGCACGGGGTTGGCGGTTCAGGCCCTCGGAGTTGGGGGTGAAATAACCCAGGCGCAAAAATTGGCCCTCGAACTCGCGCTGGGCGTAGGCCGAATAAAGTGCGTGGTAAAGCTGGGTGTCCGGCCCGCCCAGGCGTGCCAATTGAACGTTCAGGGTTTGGCTCCAACTGCCCAGGCTGCTGCTGGCTTCAACGCCAAAACGCCCACCCAGGTCCTGGTTCTGCCCGCCATTGAGGTTCAGTTGGTTATTGATGATGAGCCCGGTGCTGCCGCCGTCGGGCTGAGTGTAATACTGCTGTGGAGCAGCATCGCGCTCGGCATTTTCGGTGAGAATGGAGACTAGGGAGTTTTCCAGGTTGTAATGCACCGCCAACAGTTGCCCGGGGCAGCTCTGCGTGCATGGCCCCAAGGGAATACCCGGCTTGAGGTAGTCCTCCCAGGTATCGCGCTCGGTGCCGCTGATCGGGCTGTCACTATGGTCGGTAAACTCCAGCAGGGTGAGCCGGTCATCACGGGTCAGCACAACCATCGCTTCGCCCACGAACTGTTGATCCCGTTCAACCCGTACCGCCAGAGGCACATCAAAAAAATGCGCTTCGAAATCGCTCGGCAACCCTTTGGCCTGAGCCAGCAAACTGCGAAGGGTGTGATTGTTATCAGGCGCGGCCATAACGACCGAACAGGTGGCCAGCGCTATGGCTGCCACGAGGGGTCTCAAAGGGAACATGAACTCGATACTCTGTTTGCGAACGACAGACAGGTTGAATACCGACCGCGCAGCGGCCGGCAACTTCAATAAGGTGTGGGCTTATTTAAAGCCGGTGATCAAGGCGTGACCGTGCGTGGGTTGTTATCGAAGATCACGGTAGCCACCGCGGTAAACCGGCCGGTCTGCGCAGCGGTTGGCTTGTCGGCCCTGATCGTCATGGTTCTCTGCAGCCCTGGGTTGGACTCCTCGTCTGCGGCCACTTCCTTAGGTGTGCCATCCAGCGCCACGGTGCCCAGGGAGATGGTCAGTGGGATAGCTTGGGTACCGTTGGTCAGTGACGCAGGGCCGTCCTGCAGGTAAGCGTCAATCGAGCCCCCCGTGTTTTTCAGCGCGTACACCGTCGACAGCGGGCTCAGTTCGCTGGTCACGGTGTTGAAGGTCATGACCTCGTCGCGACCAAAGTTAGGGTCCAGGGGCTGGGCATGGAACTGCTGAGTCGGAATATCGGCTCGGATGTTGATGAGCGTACTGGCGTCGTTGGCGGCCATAACAGCTGTAGACCCCAATACCGCAACAGCCAGAGGAAGAGAGAGAGCGAACGTCTTGAACATGGTCATTACCCTTTATTAGCGATGCGTTGAGAGGCTGCAAGTTGACACCCAGGAAAACTTGCAGCGCAGGGCGATCATCGCCTAATTAAAAAGGTAAACATGCAAGCCACGTCCTTATCGCGCGTGGCTTTTGATCACTATTAACTTACGAAAAAGATGGCATTTTGACCAAACTTTAAAAGCAACTGTAAGAAGCAGACTACATGCAGGCAAACGAGAATATTTTACTGCGGGATGTCACTGCAAGAATAAGCGCACAACCCGCTCTAAAACAATAACTACCCACCGCTAACAGGGCACAACGTTATACCTGCTTTAAACCTGAATAATGAATCTAGTTCATGGCACGCCCATCACCAGTACACCGCTGCCACTGATGGCGCCAGGCGTCGGCAAGGACCCCGCTCGCCGAACCAGAGAAAACGTCACATCGTCCCCACCCACACTGTTGGTGATGCGCGTCAGGAACGAGCCGCCGACTTGAACGGCACTGCCCCCACGGACCATGGCTGTGCCCACGTCAGCATTGGTCATCCGCAGCAGGCGGTTGTCGAACGACGATGAGGTGCCTTTGTAGGTGATAGTGATCGGCGTAGTAATCCCGCCGTCCGGGCAGGCATAGGTAAGCCTGCGGTCGCTTCGGATGGAGGTTGTCAGCGGATCGCTGCCGATGGCCCGCTGGTGTACGTCACCGAAGTTGATCTCGATGGGGTTGTTGTTATTGATCGTGCAGGTTGATGGCGAGACGGTGAAGTTGTTGGCGGCGGTGTACGTCACCGTAAGATCCGCCGAGGCTCCGTTGTGGTTGTTGGTGGCGGTGAGGCGCAACAGACCGAGGGTGTCGCCGATTCGAACATCGATCGGATTGGACGGATCGTTACGCAACAGAATATAGGGCGTGATATTGATCGGGTAAGCGCCCCCATTGTTGGGAATCGTGACCACCCGTATACCTGTCTGAACCGGGGTATTCAGGAAAGTACCATTGATCCGCAAACCGGTCCTTTCTCTGCCAAACTTTGACCCGGCCGTCCAAGGGGCGCCTGCGCGACTCCCCGTCGCCCAGTAGTCTTCCCCCCAGACGGGCCCCTGCCCCGCGCTGAATCGACATTCCAGCCTTGCCCCTTCCAGCATGATCCGAGTGCGATCTGCGGCCAGGGTAACCGTAACAGGCACCCGCTGGTTGGGATTGCCCGTCTCCCAGGGGCCGCCATTAACTCGACAATCAACCGCCTGTGCGGTCGTCGCCGCGCCTGATAGAACCAGAAGCACAGTGGCTCCATAGAGTCGTTTCATTTTGATCTCTCGTTGCTCACCCACCCAGACACCGCCCCACGAACATTCGGTTCGTGCCTTGAGGCTGCCCAGAAGAGAGTTGAGGTTTAGGGATAGTCCAGCGTAAAAGTAGAAGTCACCGTGAACGTCCCATGCCCGATGGTTTCATCCCGGATGGCCTGCGGCTCACCCTGCACATAAGCCTTGAGGTCGATCACATTGTTGCCGTCAATCAATACCTGTTCGTCACTGACGGCATTCAAGGGCAACGGCTTGTTGGCGACGGTCTCCAGGCCCACGCCAATGCCTGAGGCGCCACTGCCACCATCGAGCGCGAACAAGCCGGGCAGCGCGGTGTTTTCCGTGCCGCCAAAGAGGATGGTGACCGTCTTGCCGATGGTGGTGTCGCAGTCCTCCAGGTGCAGCTTGAAACCCTTACCTTGCGTGCGCGTGTTGATGTAGAGGTGCTTGCTGGTCACGTCCCACAGTTCCAGCGTGATGGCTTCGTCGCCCGGCCGGATAGTGCAGGCCTCTTCCACCAGGTTGCCCTTGAAACTCAGATTGTCCGCTGCTTGCCCCTGGGCGATCAGGCCAACGCTGAGCAGTACGGCCAGCCCGACGCGTGGCCACCCCTTATGAACCCTTTGATATCGCATAGATGTGACTCCTACTCGTATTCCGCCAGCAGCGTGGCCACCGCTGTAAACCTTGCGGGGGTCAGGTTTGCACCGGGCTGTTTGACGGGGACGGCTTCCAATACCGGCGGTGACGACACGGTGATATCCAGTGGCGTATTGAGTAAAAACGGCACGTTGTTCTGAAACAGCCGAATGCCCAGCGCAGGCACGCTGCTCTGCACCGCTGCGCCGTCAAACGTCGTGGCGGTACCGTTGACACTCAACTTCAGTTCCCACGGCAGCGTGGCGGCGCTACAGCTGATGGTGTAGGCAACCGCCCTGCGGTATCGCTCACCGTCGACACGCTTGACCCCCACATCGCCAAAATCCACTTCAATCGTGTTGCCCGCATCAATCGTGCACGGCGGGGGCTCGTTCAACGTACCGCTGAATGTCAGGTTGGCCGACGCACCGCTGCAAAGGCCGATGGAACACAAGGCGAGCAACGCTCGCTGCTGCCAACAGGTCATGGGTCATTTCTCTTCATGGATAATCGACTTCATGGGTAATCGACTTCATTGGTAATCGACCACAAGGGTGGCGGCGGCATCAAAAGCCCCGCCCGTCAGCGTGCTGCCAGCCCGCTTGACGGGCACCGCCTGCACGGTTGGGAAGTTTGGGTGAGTAAAATTCACCGCTGTGTTCAGCGGCCAATCGGCACCGTTCACGAACAGCTTCACCCCAAGGTCCGGCTTGCGCGTCAACAGCACGTTGCGGTCAAACGAAGCCGCTGTGCCCTTGAGTTCCAGGGTCATCGCGTTGTTGAAGGGCGAATCACAGACGACGGTGTAAGGCACCGCTCGACGGTAATTGACCCCGTCAATCCGTGACGTCAGCAGGTCATTGCCAAACGGCACATCCAGCGTACCGCCGCTGTTAATGACACACGGCGGAGGCGCGATGATGACCGCGCGGATGGTCAGGTTGGTGTCGGCCTGCACACCTTGGCTGGCCGCCCACAGCAGGCCGCCCGCGACAAGAATGGCCCACGAGCCGGTTGACTTAGCCATTGTTCTGCCCTCACTCATAATTGAGCCTGAAATCCACCACGGCCCGAAATGCCCCGCTGGTCAACGGCGCGGAGGTGCGCGTGGGTTGGACATTCCAGGTCTGGGTGCTGCCGCCCAAGGGCAAAAACAGCGGTTGGCCCCTTGAGCCCAGCTGTACATCCCGGCCTAGGGAATCGGTCAAGCGCAGGCCCATCCCGGTGATGCCTTGCACTTTGACCAGCCGTGGGTCATCGGCATCGGCGGGCGCAAAAAACATCACCGACACCACGGGTTGATGGGCACTCCACGTCAGGTTCCCCGTGCGTTCATTACGGATGCCGCCCGCGCTGCGTTGGCAATCGGCAAACCGCAGTTGAAAGACCACCGTTGCGGCCTGATCACCGGGCCGCTGCAGGCGGCTGGTTGATAGAGCGCCCAGGTCAATCGTTTGATGCTGCGAGGTCATCTCCAGGCTGCACGGCATTTCGTGCATGGACCCGCTCACGTTGAGCATTCCATTCATGCCTTCGACATCCTCGGCGTAGGCGCGCCCTGCCAAGGCCAGTAACACACCGCCCAAGAGCTTCACGTTATGCGACTTCATGATTTTCTCCGGCAGCAGGCGCTACTCATTAGGCGCGGATACTTGCGTGTTCACCGTGCACGTACTGTCGGTGCAGGTGAAGGCCATCAACGGGCGTCCGCCGTAGTCATTCACGTAGGCCAGATAAGGTTTGGCGCCGAGAGCCTTGGCCGTTGGGCCCATGGGCAGCGAGCCTTTGGGCGGGATCATCAGCGGCTCAAAGCCGGCCACGGTCTTGCCGTCCTTGGTGCTGCGCGCATCCACCAGGGTCACGTAGTAAGGCGTCGGGTTGTTCACCTGATAACGCTCGCCTTGCAGGGTGAGGGTCAGCTTTTCTTGCCACGGGTTGGACAAGTCTTGCTGGCTGGGCGTAATAGCTTGCGGGCGGTAGAACAACTTGATGCGGGTTTGCAGCGCAATCTGCAGGGTATTGGCCTTATCGCTGCGTGGAGGAATTTCCCTCAGGTTGAAGTAGAAGACCGTCTCTCGGTCCTGCGGTAGCGATTTGGCGGCCGGCAGCGCCTGCACTTTCACCTGGCTTTGTTTGCCCGGCTCCAAGCGTTGCACCGGTGGCAGCACGATCAAGGGTGAGGTAATTTTTTTACCCGCTTCATCCTCAATCCAGCCCTGAGCCAGATACGGCAACTGGGTGTTGTTGTTGGTGATGTTCACGCTGGTGGCGTCTTTGCCGCCGTCAAAAATCACCCGGGTGCGGTCCAGGCCAACGGCGGCGTAAGCGCCCTGGCTCAAGCCTAGAACCAGCAGCGCAAAAGCCTGTGCGGTAAGGCGTGTGTTGAGCATCATGAGGATGTGTTCTCCGTGTCGATAGAGTTGCCAGTCAGCGCGGCTGGTTGGGGCAAGGTGGGTTCGGGCAAGGACGGCTCAGCAACGACTCTTTGGCAGTGCAGTTGCAAGGCGTCGGTCAAGCCATCAGCGGGCAAAATGACCGGAAGCGTGAGCCTGCATTGCTCGGCACCGCCCCAACTGACAACCATCTGATCGCCGGCCTGAATGCCGCTGAGGTAGACGTTGCCGCCGTCATTCACAATCCCGGTGTCCTGCTGCTTCAGGTTTTTCACCGTGGCGCCGAAGGGTGGTGAACTGCCATCGCTCAGGCGCAGAACCGCCATGGCCTTCGCACCGGAAATCACCTCCAGCGAGCGGTAACCAATAGCCCCTTCAGTGAGGGTCAGTTGAGTGACGGATTGCGTGGCTTCGACGTTGCTCGGCAGGCTCGCCAAATCAACACTGGCCGCCGTGCGTTGATAGCTGCTGACATCGGCAATGACGGCCTTGCCGAAGGCGTTACTGCGGGTCGGTGTGCCGTAACCGCGCACCGGTACATCGGCCACACCTGCGGTATCGACCATCAGGCGGGTGCCGCCGGTACTGGTGGAACGATGCAACGCGCCCCCGTCAGCCGTGAGCGTGCCGCCGCCGCGAGCCGACATACTCAGGCTGCTGTAATTGCCTTCTTGCTGGCTGACGCTGAGATTGACGTCGGCCTGTTCGCCAACATGGCTCAAATAACCACTGGCGGAGTTGTTGGCGGCTGTGAGTTGGTAGCTGTTGCGCTCATCGATTCGATCGCTGTAGCGCGTTGAAAAACGGTTAGTGCCTGCACCTCGGTTGGCATCCAGCGACAATGTGCCGGTAGGCCCCAACGGCAGGCTGACCGTCAGCGACACGCCGTTGTCCTTGTAGTTGTAATCCCGGGTGCGGTACGTGTTCAGGGACAGGCTCATGTTTTTGACCGTGCCCAGATTGAAGTAGCGCGACACCGACAGGTTCCAGCGATGAGTGTCCGGCCGATCCCAATACGTCTGCTTGTTGTAACTGGCGTAGACGGTGGCGCCCAGGTCACGAAACTGCTTGTTGACCGTCACCGTATACTGCGCCTTGCTGCCGCCAATCGGCCTCCAGTTCTCGATGTAGTTACCGTACTGGTCGTACACGACCTCCCCACGGCGCTCACCGTTCATCCCGTAATGCCGGGCGTCCAGGTACTCACTCATACTCAAGTAGTTTTTTTCGGAGAACCGGTAACCGGCGAAGGTCACTTGGCTGTCGTACTCTTCAAAGTTCTTGGAGTATTGAAGGCGATAGGATTTACCCGACAGCGTCTGGTTCCACACCTCGGCGCGGGACTGTGTGGCATCCAACGAAATGGCCCCGAACGCCAACAAGTCTCGACCCACCCCAACGGAAAGCGCTCGATAGTTGTTATCGGTGATGCCCCCGCCAAACAGCGACCAGCCATTACTCACGCCCCAGGAGAATTCACCCGTGCCGAAAAAGTCGCCCTCGGCGCCGTACTGGAGATTGGACGGCCGCCCCGTCGCCAGTTTGTAGCGAACGCGACCCGGGCGTGTCAGGTAGGGAACACCGGCCGTATCGACCTGAGAGGTGTGCACCGAACCATCCTGCTCTTCCACCCGCACATCCAGCCTGCCGCTGACGGCGTCATTGAGGTCTTGAATGCGAAAAGGGCCTGCTGCCACCAGGGTTTCATACAACACACGTCCCTGTTGGCTGATAACGACCTTGGCATTGGTCTTGGCCACGCCGACCACTTCCGGCGCGTAGCCGCGCAGGTTAGGTGGCAGCTGGCTTTCATCCGAATTGAGCGCGGCACCGGTAAAGCGGAAGCTGTCGAACAGGTCCGAATACAGGTAATCCTCGCCCACCACCAAGCGCGCTTTGAGCGCTGGAATGGCGCGATAAGCGTAGTAGCGACTCCACTCCAGCCGTTGCGGCCTGGACCCGCCATCGCGTGTTTTTTCAACACGCCCCTGCCAATCGGCACGCAGGCGCCAAGCCCCGGCATTGGCGCCAATTGTGCCGTTACCTGAGAGATTATTACGGTTGCCGTTGTCCCTGCGGTAGCTGGTCAGCGCCGTCAGGTTGTAGTCAACCAACAGCCCCGGCACGCCTTCATCCCAACGCGAGGGCGGGTCCCAATTAATGTCGCTGTATTCAAGGTAGGCTTGGGGCAGGCTGATGCTCAGTGTGGAGGTGGCCAGGTCGCCACTGACCTCCATGCCCGGCAAGCCTTCTGTGTCCAGGCACTCCCCGCCTTTCCACCACGTCAGTTTGTCTGCGTCGGACTCTTTAAGCCCCAACTGCTGCACGAGCGCGGGCGATATACAGGCCTGACTGCCTTTGGGATCATTATCGGGAGGGTAGAACGCCACCGACTGCTCAGAGAGCGCCTGTGAATTAATCTGCACCACCATCGAGTAAGTACCCGGCAGAATAAAACCACTGCGCGCGAACTGGGACAAGTCAATATTGGAGCGATCACTCAGATCAAGAACGTCGGTATTAAACTCGATATCCCCGGCACCCAATGCCGTTCCCGCCAGTGATATCAACCCGCCAAACAAGCTTGGGCGCAGCGTATTTTTAACTTTCGACGTATTCAACATGAAAGCAGTCCATCAATGTTCAAAAGTATTCCAACTTGAACCGCACTGCGGCGCTGTGAGGCCCGGCCGTCAGTGGTGATCCGTTGCCGACCAACCACATCGTGTAGCTAAGCGTCATGTCGCCATCCACCAATGGAACCAACGCCATTGGCACGCCCGGCACACTCTCCTGGCCCAAAGCGTCGGCAATATGCAGCGCCACCCCCTCTGAGTTGCCAAACAGCGCAAAGGATTGCCCGGCTCGGTCCGTCGGTGCGTCAAACGTCACGCGCATATGCTGCCAATCCGGCAGGCTTGCACCGGGGCGCGACGGGTCGGGACGACTCAGTGAGCAATTGACCAAACGCAGCTCGAAGGGATGTACCTCGCCCCTCGCGTTGCGCAACAGCCGGCCGATGGGTTCAGGGGTCATATCGATGGCTTGATCGACACTGGCCAATTCCAGCCCGCAGGCTGAGTCAACGACCTCGCCTCCGAGCGTGACCACACCCTCGCCTTGCGCAGGCGCCTGGGCGAAAGCGCAAGGGCTGAGGAGCAACATCAAGGAAGAGGCAATAGCGAGACTTATGAATGTGTTCACCTTTATCTCCCGCCAAGTTGCCCCCCACCACCGAAGTGGCGGGGGCAAAACTTACTGATAAGCCAAGGTGAAGTTGGTGACTGCGCTGAAACCACCTGGGACGATTGCGCCGGTTGCCGCGCCTTGTACATAGGCACCGAATTCCAACGTGTTATTACCGGTGGAAATGGCCTGCGGGGTGGTCGGTACGCCCAGTTCAATGGCTTTACCGCCATGGCTCATCATGATGCCCACGCCGCCCGCGCCACCCACGGTGCCAATCGCACCCGGAACAGCGCTGGAAGGTGCAGCGGTGAAGGTGGTCGTCACCGTGTTATCGGTGAGGCCAGTCAGGTCGCAGCCTTCAAGTTCGATCAGCACGCGCCGGGCTTCAGACTTGCCGCCCGATTCCAGCTGATGCTTGGCGATCGCACCCAAGTTAACTGTCTGGTCAACAGAGTCAGGCTTGATAGAGCAAGCACCGGAGTGGACCGAACCCAAAAACGTAACCGTTCCATCGGCCGCAAGAGCAACGGAAGTCGAACCCATCAGCAGCCCGATAGACAACAGCGCAGTTTTCATTTTGGTTTTCATTAGCAAGTACTCACACATTGATAAATGTCATAAAAAACCCTGCCGCAATGGTGCGTAGGACTTATTCAGCAAGCGCCGAGCGGTGGTAGTGCCTGATATCAACTCAGCAAACGTTTGGATCACGCTGTGGTGCGTGAAGCGTTTTTCCAACTATTTGTATTGCTAATCAGGACCCGTTCGAGGCGAGGCAAGTTTCTATTTCAAACCAGCGGATGTAAGCCGGGTAATTCGCTGAATGGCGTAGCCGGGTTACATCAAGACACATAGGAAAATTATGGCAATGTGCCAAAACTTTAAAACCGGCTGTAAGAATTGAACTACATGAGGATTAATGAGAATTCTTTAGCGTAAGACCCGTATGTAAGAACAGGATTACATGAACTAAAAAACAATAACATTTACTTGGGCAAAGCAACTAACGAAGCACGAGCATGCATGAGCAGCAGCAGACCGTCTGTCAGGAGCCCTTGCGTAGCTCGTAAGATATATCTTACGTTATATCTAGACACACATAGAGGCGCCTACCATGCGAGACCATCCTCACCAGCGCGACGGTTTTGACCCCCGCGCCGGCCGCGGTCGCGGCCCCCGGGTGTTTGCACCCGGTGATTTGAAACTGCTGCTGCCAGCCCTCATCGCCGAACAGCCGTGCCATGGCTATGACTTGATCCGCCAGATCGAAAGCTTGTTCGACGGCGCCTACACCCCAAGCCCCGGCGTGATCTACCCGACCCTGACCTTTCTGGAAGAGAGCGATTTGATCCAGGGCGACGCCGATGGTGGAAAAAAACGTTACACAATCACCGACGCCGGTCGTCTCTTCTTAAGCGAGCAAGCCGTTGCGCTGGACGGTGTGCGCATGCGCATCGACGTGAGCAAGCGCGCGCTGCGGGGCCAGGACCGCCCACCCGAGATCCACGAAGCGGTGCACAACCTGCGCCACGCCTTGCATTCGCACCACGGGCAATGGAGCCCGGAAGAAATCGTTCGTGTCGCGGCGCTGCTCAACGGCACCGCTCAAGCTATTGCCGACGGGAAAAACCAATGAATACGCAAGCTATCCACCGCGTTACCCACGAAATCAAACGGCGTCGCCTGCACGTGCTGCGGGTGGTCGACATCACCCCGCGCATGCGCCGCATCACCTTGGGCGGGCCGGAACTGGCAGGGTTTATCAGCCTGGGCAGCGACGACCACATCAAGCTGCTGTTCCCGCAGAACGCCGCCGAACAGGCCGCACTGCAAAGCCCGACCTTCAACATTAAGGGCGAGGGCCCGCAACCGGCCATGCGCGACTACACGCCACGGCGCTTCGACCTGAGCCTTGGCGAGTTGGACATCGACTTCGTGCTGCACGGCGATGGTCCTGCCTCAACCTGGGCCGAGCAGGTGCAGGTCGGCCAGCACCTGTACATCGGCGGGCCACGCGGCTCGATGATCGTGCCGGATATTTTTGACAGCTACCTGCTGATCGGCGACGAAACCGCCCTGCCCGCCATTGCGCGGCGCCTGGAAGAATTACCGGCGGGCCGTAAGGTGCTGGCAGTGATTGAAATCGCCAATGCGGCGGAACAGCAATCGCTGAAAAGTGCTGCGGATGTGGAGGTGATCTGGGTGATACGCGGCCAGGGCGACCTGCTCGAGACCGTTCGCACACTGACACTGCCGAGCGGTTCGCTGTACAGCTTCGTGGCGACGGAAACCAAGCTGTCGCGCCAAGTGCGGCGTGTGCTGCTGGACACGCATCAGGTCAATGAAGCGTTCCTCAAGGCCGTGGGTTACTGGCGTGCGGAAGGTAGCGAAGAAGAGTAAAGCCGGACTCAAATCAACTGTGGGAGCCGGGCTTGCCCGCGATGCCGACAACTCGGTTTATCTGTTACACCGAGTTGATGCTATCGCAGGCAAGCCCGCTCCCACACAAGCTTGCTCCCACATTTAATGTCGGGTTGGCTTCAAGATTTTATCCAGCCCCACCACTGCCAATGCGATCACGATAAACCCCACCAGAATCCCCCCGGCATTCACAAACACTTGTGGATAACCGAGCGTGTCCACGTCAATGAACGGGTACTGATACTGCCCAAGCAAATGCCCACGCAGTAGCACATAGGCGAAATACACCACGGGGTAAATCACCCAGGCGCCGATGTGCTTGAGGCGCAAAAACCCCTTGGGCACGCACCGCCACCAGTACACGACAAACAGCACCGGCATCACGTCATGGAGCAATTCGTCGGCAATAAATTGAAAGCCTTGGGGGCTCCACAAATGCCGCAGCAGCAGGTTGTAGGCCAGGCTCACCACGATGATGCTTGCGGCGATTGCGCTGCTGACCGGGGGCGCCAGGAAAAATCGTTTTGCCGCTGAATCCCGACTGACCAGCGCATAGCTCAACACCACCACCACCAAGGTGTTGGTCAGCACAGTGAAGAAACTGAAGAAGCTGATCAGCCCGCCCAGCAGGCTGGCGCCTGCGTCCCAGCGCGAATACAGAATCAGGTATTGCTGGATCGCCAACCCCACCCAACCGGCCAGCGCCGACGCCGCGATAACGCGCTTCATTGGCTCAGTCCAACGGGCGTTTGGTGCGCATCAGCTTGACGTACAGCCCTTCGACTTTCTCCCGCGCCCACGGGGTTTTGCGCAGAAACGTGAGGCTCGACTTGATGCTCGGGTCGCTCTTGAAACAGCGCACATCAATGCGCTCGGCCAGGCCTGCCCATTCGTAATGTTCCACCAGGGTGGTGAGGACGTGCTGCAGGGTCACACCGTGGAGCGGGTCGTTGCTTGTCGCGGTCATGCCGGGCCTTTTGCAAAAAGAGGAAACACAGCCGCGCACCTTAGCCGACGGGGCGTACCGGTGGAAGCACTGCATTAACTGTAGTCGCATGATCATTCCCACGCTCTGGGTGGGAATGCCGCCTGGGACGCTCTGTGTCCCGCCATTCGCGCAAGGATCAAGGCAGGCGTACGGGTAACGCGGAGCGTGGGAATGATCATCAGCAGAAAGTTCCGCTTCACGGCCAAAAAGAGATGTTATATTGTAACCATACCTATCAAAAGTAACTTGCCCGATACCGTTTTAAGCCTTCTCTTTTCTGCCGTTTTGCCAAGGAATGTACCGATGTCCCTCTCTTCCCTGTGGCGCTTGACCCCGCTCGCTGCCGCTCTGCTGATCTGCTCTGAAGCCCACGCCCTTGAGCTGCAACCCCAAGTCATCACCGGCAACCCGCTGGGCAGCGAACAACTCGCCTCGCCCACCACGGTGCTGGAAGGCGATGACCTGACCCTGCAACAAAAAGGCAGCCTCGGCGAAACCTTGAACAAGCAGCCGGGTGTGTCGTCTTCGTACTTTGGCCCAGGCGCCAGCCGGCCGATCATTCGTGGCCAGGACGGCGACCGCATTCGCATCCTGCGCAACGGCGTGGGCGCGTTGGATGCGTCGTCGCTGTCCTACGACCACGCGGTGCCGTTGGACCCGGTCAACGTCGAGCGCATTGAGATCGTGCGCGGCCCGGCCGCCCTGCTGTACGGCGGCAGCGCCATCGGCGGCGTGGTCAACACCTTCGATAACCGCATCCCCACCGAAGCCATCGAAGGCATCCACGGTGCCGGTGAATTGCGCTACGGCGGCGCCGACACCACCCGCAGCAGCGCCGGCAAACTGGAGGCCGGCAACGGCACCTTCGCCCTGCACCTGGACGCGAATGCGCGGGAATTCAACGACCTGAAAATCCCTGGCCAGGCGCGTAGCCGCCACGCCCCGCCAACCGACGACGGCCCCGGCAAGAACGGCCGTCTGGGCAACAGCGACGGCCGTCAGGACGGCGGCGCAGTCGGCGGTTCCTACACCTGGGACGACGGTTACGCCGGGCTGTCCTACAGCAACTACGACGCCAACTACGGCTCACCCGCCGAGCAGGATGTGCGCATCCGCATGAAGCAGGATCACTACGCCTTTGCGTCCGAGATCCGCAACCTGCAAGGCCCGTTTACCTCGGTGAAACTCGACGCGGGCTACACCGACTACGAACACCGCGAAATCGAAGGCGGCGAAACCGGCACCGTCTTCAAGAACAAAGGTTATGAGGCCCGCGTTGAAGCGCGCCACCAGCCGATCGGCCCGTTTGACGGCGTGGTCGGCGCACAGGTAACCCGTAACGAGTTCTCGGCCCTGGGCGAAGAAGCCTTCGTACCGCAGACCGACACCAACGCCGGTGCGCTGTTTATCCTCGAAGAAATGCAAGCCACCGAACGCCTGAAACTCAGCCTCGGTGGGCGCCTGGAACACACCAACGTCGACCCGAACGCCAAGGGCAACGCGCGTTTCGCCGGTGCCGACAAGTCCAATGACTTCACGGCCGGCAGCCTGTCATCGGGCGCGGTCTACACCCTCACGCCGATCTGGTCCCTGGCCGCGACCCTGGGCTACACCGAGCGCGCACCGACCTTCTACGAGCTGTATGCCAACGGTGCCCACGTTGCCACCGGCACCTACGAGCTGGGCGACGCCAACCTGAAGAAAGAAAAAGCCGTGTCCAGCGACCTGGCGCTGCGCTTTGACAATGGCACCCACAAGGGCAGCTTCGGCGTGTTCTACAGCCGCTTCTCCAATTACATCGGTCTGTTGGGCACCGGTCGTACGCTGAACGACGAAGGTGAGCAAGACGCAGGCGGCATCCCTGAGTACACATACTCCGGCGTGCGTGCACGTTTCGCAGGCTTCGAAGCCCAAGATCACTGGAAACTCGGCGAAGGTGCCTACGGCAAGTTCGCCCTAGAGCTGTCGGGCGATTACACCCGCGCCACCAACCTCGATACCGGCGAAGCCTTGCCACGCATTGCACCGCTGCGCTTGAACAGCGGCTTGCTGTGGGAACTGGACCGCTGGCAGGCGCGGATTGACGTGGAACACGCGGCGGGCCAAGGGCGTGTGCCGGCTAACGAAAGCGGCACCGATGGCTACACCACCTTGGGCGCGAGCGCGGGTTATCGCTTCAATGTCGGCGGCAGCCAGTGGCTGGCATTCGTCAACGGCGAAAACCTGACCAACCAGACCGTGCGCTATGCCAGCTCGATCCTGCGCGACATCGCCCCGGCACCGGGCAGAAGCGTGCAAGTGGGTCTGCGCACCACCTTCTAAGCCCCTGTGAAAGCGGCTTCCGCTGGGAAGTGCAGTTTGTCGTGGCCCGCGGGGCTGTCGTAACGAGCGGGCTTACTGTGGCAAGCCCGCTCGCCACAACCCCAAAAGCCTCCAATGATCGTTCCCACGCTCCGCGTGGGAATGCCGCCTTGGACGCTCCGCGTCCGCCCTGTAAACCGTGACGCAGAGCGTCACAAGCGGCATTCCCACGCAGAGCGCAGGAACGATCTGTCGCGCGACGTTCTGTCACTGTTACCAAATCTGAAATGATGCATCTTGCGATTTGTGCTTTCTCTTGGTGCACCAGCCCTTTATCCTTGCGGCAACAAACTGAAACGTTTCACTTCCGCGGTCGACCCCATCTTGCTGAAATTCTCTCTCTTCGAAGACAGCGCTGTCTCTTACCAGCCTGCACCCGGGGATAAATCGCCCGCCTGTGGATAACCCTCTTATCCCCAGAAAAACCGAATTAACGCTGAACCAAGCCCGCGCTGAATCGTCATCTACAGTGAAGCACGGGGTTACATAATTCCAACGTCACGGAGAAACACACTATGAGCACTGATGGTGCTTCAAGTCCAAGCCGCCTGCTGCCCAGGCTGCTAGGCGTCTTGCTGCTGATCATGGGGCTGGCCTTGCTGGCCGGCGGCGTCAAGCTGAGCATGCTTGGCGGTTCGCTGTACTACCTGCTGGCCGGTATCGGCATCGCCCTCACCGGCGTCCTGCTGCTGGCTACCCGCCGCGCTGCGCTGGGCTTGTACGCATTGGTGTTGTTCGCCAGTACCGTGTGGGCACTGTGGGAAGTCGGCCTGGATTGGTGGCAGTTGGTGCCGCGCCTGGCGCTGCTGTTTGCCTTGGGCATCGTCCTGCTGCTGCCGTGGTTTCGCCGTCCGTTGCTGCGTGGCCAACCCGCGCCGCTGGGCACTGGCGCCCTGAGCGTCGCCGTGGTGCTCGCCGGTGCTGCCGCCCTGGCCAGCCAATTCACCAACCCAGGTGAAATGGTCAAGACCGGCCAACTGGACCGCGACGCCGTGCCTGGCATGGCCAGCGCTGCGCCGACCCAGGCCGATGGCGACTGGAACTCCTATGGCCGCTCGGCCTTCGGTGATCGCTACTCGCCATTGGCGCAGATCACTCCGCAAAACGCCCACACGCTGGTACCAGCGTGGACCTATCGCACCGGCGACATTCCTGGCCCAGGCGACCCCGGTGAAACCACCGCGGAAAACACCCCGCTGAAAGTCAACGGCATGCTCTACGTGTGCACCCCGCACAGCCAGGTGATTGCCCTGGACCCGGACACCGGCAAAGAAATCTGGCGTTTCGACCCGAAGATCAGCAGCGAAGGCGCCGCGAACTTCAAGGGTTGGGCACACATGACCTGCCGTGGCGTGTCGTATCACGATGACGCTGTGTACGCTTCCGAGCAAAGCCCTACCGGCAGCGCCAGCGCTGCTCCGGTTAGCGCTGTATGCCCAAAACGCATTTTCGTACCGACTGCCGACACCCGTCTGATCGCCCTGGACGCCGACACCGGCAAAATGTGCGAAGACTTCGGTGACAAAGGCCAGGTCGACCTGCGTGCCAACATCGGCAGCTTCGCACCCGGCGGTTACTACTCCACCTCGCCACCGGCCGTGACCAAGAACCTGGTCGTGATCGGCGGTCACGTGACCGACAACGTCTCCACCGACGAGCCTAGCGGCGTGATCCGTGCGTTCGACGTGCACACCGGCAAGCTGGTGTGGAACTGGGACAGCGGCAACCCGGACGACACCACCCCGTTGGCCGAAGGCAAAACCTACACCCGCAACTCGCCGAACATGTGGTCCATGTTCAGCGTTGATGAAAAACTCGGCATGCTCTACCTGCCGATGGGCAACCAAATGCCCGACCAATACGGCGGCGACCGTACCGAAGATTCGGAAAAATACAGCGCCGGCCTGACCGCCCTGGACATCGACAGCGGCCACGTGAAGTGGACCTTCCAGTTCACCCATCACGACCTGTGGGACATGGACGTGGGCGGCCAGCCTTCGCTGATCGACATCAAGACCGCTGACGGCGTCAAGCCAGCCGTCATGGCGTCGACCAAGCAAGGCAGCATCTACGTGCTGGATCGCAGCAACGGCAAGCCGGTGGTGCCGATCAACGAAATCCCTGTACCGCAAGGCGCAGTGGCCGGTGATCACACCTCGCCGACTCAACCGAAGTCCGACCTGAACTTCATGCCGCCGCCGTTGAAAGAACGCGACATGTGGGGCGTAACCCCGTTCGACCAGATGCTGTGCCGGATCGATTTCAAATCCATGCGCTACGACGGTCCGTTCACCCCGCCATCGCTGCAAGGCTCGATCGTTTACCCAGGTAACTTCGGCGTGTTCGACTGGGGCGGCATTTCCGTCGACCCGGTTCGCCAGATTGCTTTCGTGAACCCGAGCTACATGGCGTTCAAATCGAAACTGATCCCGGCCGCCGACATTGCCAAGCAAGGCCCACGCGTCAGCGAAACCGAAGGCGTACAGCCGAACAAAGGCGCGCCGTACGGCGTGATCCTCGAAGCACTGCTGTCGCCTCTGGGCCTGCCGTGCCAGGCACCGGCGTGGGGTTATGTGGCCGCGGTCGATTTGACCAACCACCAAACCATCTGGATGCACAAGAACGGCACCGTGCGTGACAGCTCGCCGGTTCCAATCCCGCTGACCATGGGTGTGCCTAGCCTGGGCGGTACGTTCACCACTGCCGGTGGCGTGGCCTTCCTCAGCGGCACCCTCGACCAGTACCTGCGTGCCTATGACGTGAAAAACGGCAAGCAATTGTGGGAAGGCCGCCTGCCTGCAGGCGCGCAAACCACACCGATGACCTACACCGGCAAGGACGGCAAGCAGTACGTGCTGGTCATGGCCGGCGGTCACGGCTCGCTGGGCACCAAGCAGGGTGACTATGTGATGGCGTTCAAACTGCCGGATTAAGTAGAACCGGCGGTAAAACAAAGGCGGCTACCTGATGGGTAGCCGCCTTTTTTTCGCCCTGAAAAAATAAAAACACATTAACGAGCGGGTCACTGGCCCGCAAAAACTGGCAGTTGAAGAAAAATCCTATCCTCCCTCTGTGCCCTTAAAACTAATTTAATGCGCACGCCCTGCGTAATACAGGTGCGCACAGATAAATTTTAAAGGGAGCTTCTCTACATGATGGACCATACCGCGCTAAACCCAACCCTGTCTAAATCAGCAAAAGTCATAGAACTTAACTATCTCGACACTTCAAGTTTGGAAAAACTTATCAGCGGAGCCGTACTCGCTATTCGAGTCCCCCAGTTTGCGAGCGAGAAAACCAGCGCACAGTTAAGTCACACCCTCGACGAAACCGCCACGCTGGAACAATACAGTCATGAAACCTACGAGAATGGCCGCGTCGTACAGCACTTCTATGGTGTACATCGTTGGGGAACACCGTTCAACTCCACCTACGGCAAGGCCGCAGGCAGTGATGCGCAACACAAATATTATGCTGACGCGGCCCATATGCGCAGCGTGATCGACAGCATCTGTGCCCCAGAAAAGCCGCCCATCCAGTTGCTGATGGAACAGCTCCAGGACATCTGGCCGCAAGGCGCAGTAGCCGCTGCGTTTCAAGGCCAACCGATGTTTTGCGGGATTATCCGCGCCATGTTTCCCGAGACGGCGCACCTCTCGGAAAAGGTGCCCCATGTTGATTGCCTGCCCCTCTCAATTGCTGAACTGGAACATCAATTCAGCGCCAATATTTATATTGAAACGCCGCCTGCGGGGGGAGAGTTGGTCATCTGGGATACCGAGGCTTTTGCCTATGACGAGGTGAAGCGTTTCGAGGGCGCTCAACTGCCCGAGCACCGCTTACAAAAGCCACTGCGAATCCAGCCACGAAAGAACGAACTCGTGATCATCAATACCCGCCGCCCCCACGCCATTTGCGGGTTCGATTCGGGAAAACGCATCAGCATGCAGTCGTTTATCGGCTACAACGCTGGCGAACCGTTTTATTTCTGGTGCTAATACTTTTAACACGCTTGCATATGGACATCTTTTTATGACACCCGAGGAATTCCGTCGCCATGGCTACGCCATGATCGACCTGATCGCAGACTATCGACAAAATATAGAGCAGCGCGGCGTACAGCCCACCACGGTACCTGGCGAAATCAAAGCCGCCCTGCCGGTGAGCCCACCTGAAAGCGCCGAACCGTTCGAACACATCATGGGCGACGTGGAAAAACTGATCATGCCCGGGCTGCTGCATTGGCAGCATCCGAGTTTTTTCGGTTTCTTCCCGTCCAATGTGGAGCTGTCCTCAGTGCTGGGCGATTGCCTGAGCACCGGCCTGGGTGTCGTGGGGTTGTCTTGGCAATCAAGCCCGGCGCTCACCGAAATTGAAGAAGTCACCACCGATTGGCTGCGCGACATGATCGGCCTGAGCCGTGAATGGAGCGGTGTGATCCAGGACTCTGCATCCACCTCCACCCTGGTGGCACTCATCAGCGCCAGGGAACGTAGCTCCCAGTACGCACTGATGCATGACGGCCTGCAAACCCGCGGCGCACCGCTGATCGTCTACACCTCCGCCCACGCGCATAGTTCGGTGAACAAGGCGGCCATCCTGGCCGGATTCGGCCAGAACAATATCCGCACGGTAGCCGCCGACGAACACAACGCTATGTCGCCGCAGGCATTGGCGCAAGCGATCGAACAGGACCTGGCCGCCGGCAACCGGCCCTGCGTGGTGATTGCCACCACGGGGACCACGGCGGCCATGGCGATCGACCCTCTGGATGCGATTGGCGAACTCACCCAACGCTATGGCGTGTGGCTGCATGTCGACTCGGCCATGGCCGGCGCCGCGATGATCCTGCCGGAATGCCGGGCACTGTGGAATGGCATCGAAAAAGCGGATTCCCTGGTCCTCAACCCGCACAAATGGCTGGGCGCAGCCTTCGATTGCTCGGTGTACTTTGTTCGCGACCCCGAGCATTTGATTCGCATCATGACCACCAACCCGAGCTACCTGCAGTCCAACGTCGACGGCCAAGTCAGAAACTACCGCGACTGGCGGATTTCCCTGGGCAGCCGCTTCCGCGCCCTGAAGCTGTGGTTCCTGATACGTGAGCAGGGCGTCAGCGGCCTGCAAGCGCGGCTACGGCGAGACCTGGCCAATGCACGCTGGCTGGCGGAGCAAATTGAAGGCAGCGAGCACTGGAAGCTGGTGGCCGCGCCCGCCCTGCAAACCTTGTGTATTCGCCATGAACCGCCAGGGTTGAATGGCGAGGCGCTGGATAATCACACGCGTGCCTGGGCAGACAGGCTTAACCAGTCAGGCAGCGCCTACGTCACCCCCGCCATCCTCGACGAACGCTGGATGGTGCGCGTGTCCATCGGCGCTCTGGGCACCGAACGCGCGCATGTCGAAAGGCTATGGGCGTTATTGCAAACCCTGGTGGTTTAAACCGCGGTTAAGTCGGTACGCGCTCACGCCGCATCCACATCTCAAACGCCATGGCAGTCAACGGCCGGCTGATCAGGTAACCCTGGGCCGTGTCGCACTTCCACTGTTTGAGCAGCTTCAGGCTGGGCTCAAATTCCACGCCTTCGGCCACCACCTTGAGCCCCAGGTTGTGGCTCATTTCGATGGTCGAACGCACGATCACGCCGTCACCGCTGGCGCTGTCGAGGTTGCGGATGAAGGACTGGTCGATCTTCAATTCCTGCACCGGCAAACGCTGCAATTGCGCCAGGGATGAATAGCCGGTACCGAAGTCATCCACCGACAGGCTGATGCCACAGCCGCGCAGTTGCTCCAGCACGCTGAGGGCCTGCTGCGGGTTGTGCATGATCGCACTTTCGGTGATCTCGAAGATCAACTGCTCGGCCAATACGTTGTATTGCACCAGCAACGCGGTGACGCGAATGGCCAGGTCATCATCGCCCAGGTCGTCCACCGAAATATTCACCGAGAGCTGCATGTGCAAACCACGCTGTGCCCAATCAGCGATTTGCCGGATCGCCTCCTCGATCACCCACAAGGTCAAGCCACCCATGCTGCCGGTGCGCTCGGCCAAGGGAATGAATTCGGTAGGGGACACCTGGCCCAGGGTTGGGTGCTGCCAACGCAGCAAGGCTTCGGCCTGGTGCACATGGCCATGGTTGAGGTCGAGTTTGGGCTGGTAGCACAGGAACAATTCGCCTTCGATGGCGGCGCGGCGCAGGTCGCGGATCAAGGTGATCTGGCGTTGGTGCGCCAGGTCGCGGTCCTGCTGGTAGATCTGCAGATGCCCGGGCAGGCTCGCCGCATCATGCCGGGCGATCGCGGCGCGGCTGATCAGCTCTTCCACCTGCTGGCCGTCGGTGGGGTATGCGGCAATGCCGATGCTGACTTCATGACGCACTTCGTCATGCCCGATGCGCTGGGGTTCGGTGAGCAGCCCATACAAGCGGTCGGCGCGGGCCACGGCACGGTCGATCTCGGTATTTTCCAGCAACAGCAGAAACTCACTGCCGGCAATGCGCGCGGCGGTGTCGCTGGCCAGCAGGCTCATGGACAGGCATCGGCTGGCTTCACGGAGCATTTCCTCTACACCCTGGGGGCCGAAGCCTTCGTTGATCACCCGGTAGTTTTCAATCCCCAGGTACAGCAACACCACGGGCCGCCGCGCACTGATCGCACTGCCCAGGCGTTCCATGGCCAGGGCGCGATTGGGCAAGCCGGTGAGCGGGTCATGCAGGGCGTTATGCGCCAGTTGGCGCTCGCGCACGGCAATGCCGCTTTGCATGGCATTGAAGGCGCGGGCGAGCAAACCGAATTCATCGTGGCTGCGCACCCGCACCGGCGTGCGGTAGTCACCGGCGCCAATGCGTTCGGCGGCCTCGACCAAGGCGTTGAGCGGGCGCGATACGCGGCGCGCGAGCAGCAACGCCGCCGCCAGCGACACCAACAGCACCGCCAGGGCGATCCCGAGGAACTGCCGGTCCAGCGGCGCAAAGGACTCCAGCGCATGGTCGAGCGGGCTTTGCAGCAACACGCGTACCTCATCACCATCGCCGGTGTTGGCCAACGGCAGCACCTGGCTGAGCACACGCTGCCCATAAAACACGGAGATCTGGGCTTCAGGGTTCAGGTGTGCTTCGCGCAGCGTACTGATGACGGTGGTCTGGTAGGCCTCGGGCTGGGTACTGAACAGCTCGCCCGCGCGGCCGTCCTGCACGCTGAGGAACGACACTTCAAGGTTGCTCATGGAGCGCAGCTCATTGGCGAACAACTTGCCCATGGGGAAACCCATGACCACGCGAGCGATGGGCTCGGGGTCGAGCACTTCATCCTGCACCAGCAAATACGGTTGCCCGTCCAAGGCGACGATGAGCATCTGCTGGCCACTGCGCCGCGCATGGCGCAAAGCCTCCTCATAGGGAAACGACTGGCCGTAGGTCAGTACGGGTAAGGTGCTGACGATCACCTTGCCATCCAGGCTCAACACAAATACCTCACTGGAGTGCAGGCCCGTGCCATGGCGACGCAGCGCCGCCTGAATCGATTCGGTCTTGCCCTCGATCACCGCTTGCTTGAAGGGCCCGTCGACAGTCAGCCAGTCCAACCCGTATTGCAGGCGCCGCCCGCGCAGGTCCAGCAGGCGCTCGAACACTTGGCTGCCGGTCGTGAGTTGCACCTGTGCCTGGTTTTCTACCGCGCGAGTAGTGGCGGCCTTGACCGCAAAATAGGTGGCGGCCATAACCACCAGCAGCAATAGCGCCAACACCCCGGCTATGCGGGTTTGGAAGGTGTGGCGCCACTGCATTGCCGTGCCCTCCGGCAGCGTTCGCCGTTCTTTGCCAATCCGTCCCTTTGTCATACGTGTTCCTGGCGACTGCTGCCCTGGCGTCAAAAAAACATCTATTTTTATTGGATATTTTGTTTTAGCAGATTAGCTGGGACTTGGGATAAGTACACCCAACAAAGACAGGAACATCATCGTCAGTCTATTGACGCCATGGCACTCATTGATCTAAGCGGTGCGCGCCCGCATGAAGTCCCCCCACCGGCGCACCAGATAATTGTGCTCATCCATCACCGAGTTCCACACCGCAATGTGCCCCATGCGTTGCGCATAGGAACCCCCATCGCGCACATCGCCGACATCAATCAACGGCAAACCATCACTGCCCAACAACTCCTCCCGGGCAGGCTTGCCAGCATACCAATAATCCCACTCGGCACTGCTCAAATTATCGCGCGTACGCGCCGGGTTGCCGATGTAATAGCCCTGGCGCGCCATGACCGCCCCAGGCCAGCCGGACAACCACCAATTCAGATAAGCGTAAGCCGCATCCAACACCGAGCCCTGGGCATGGCGTGACAACGACAACCCGCCAAACCAAGCCCGATAGCCTTCGCGGGGCACCGCCAGCCGGTACTTCACCCCGGCACGGTGCAAACGCATCAAGGTCGGCGACCACAGGCTCTGGATATCGATGCTGGGGCTGAGCATCAACTGCGCCGCCTCTTCATCGTCCGACCAGAACGCCGCAAAGTGCCCTCCCTTCTGCTTGCGCACCAGGATGTCGGCGAGCACATCGATCTCTTCGATGCTCATATTGCCGATGTCCTTGAACTGCGCCAGCCCCGCGCCTTGCACTGCCAACGCGGCGTCCAGGGCGCCAATCGCGGCATCACTTTGCAACGCGGTGCGTGCACGCCAGGCCGGGTCAAGCAGCCAGCCCCAGCTTTCATTGCCGTGGCTGAAGCCTTCGGGCAAACGTTCGGGGCGGTAGGCAAAACTGTCAGCGTTGTGGGTCAGCGGCAGCATGCTGATGCGATCGGTCACGGTGCTGCCGAGGCTGCCGTCGTGCTGCACGAACAGGCGCTCACTGGGCACGCTGCCGCTGCCCAAGCGATCGTTGGCCGACAAGCGACCGCGCTTGGGCAGGTCGTTGATCTCATGCCACAGCGCGATTCGCCGCGTGTCGATAGGCTGGATCGCGCGCGCCGGCCACACGAAGTCGACGTTGTGGAACCACTGGTCGTACAGGTCGTAGCTGTCGGGCTGCATCACCGCGATGCGCTGGGCCTGCGCAACGTCGTGTACCTGGTACACCAGGCGAATACCCAATTCCTGTTCGGCGCGCACGCGCAAACATTCCAGCAAGGTTACGGAGGTACCGAGCACGCGTAACGTGATCATGCGGCAAACCGTCGGGAGAACACTTCAAAGGAACGCCGCAACAGCGCCGGGTCGAGGCCACGCAGGATAAACACCAGCCGCGATTGGCGGTCGGTGCCCGGCCACGCGGGCAAGTGCACCGGGGCATGCAGGCAATGCTGCACGCCATGAATGACGATAGGGGCCGAGCTTGCGTTCACGTTGAGCAGTCCTTTGACGCGAAGGATTCGTTCGCCGTGGCATCTTAGCAGCATCGACAACCACACCCCGAAGCCAACCCAGTCCAGCGGCTGGTCGAAGCTCAGGCAGCACACTTGCGCCGCGCCGTGGGTGGCGGTGGTGGTTTGGTGCAATTGCCAACGGCTGACTTCAACAGCCGGTTCGGCGCTGCGCAACCCTTCGCCGAGCAGCAGTTGGTCGCCGCTGTGAACCTCATGGGTATTGAGGATCGGCGTACCGGCGTTGAGTGCCTGCAAGTGCGCGCGCAGTGCATCACAGTCGCCGGCCAGGTCGGTCTTGCTCAGCAACAGGCGGTCTGCAGCGGCGACCTGGGCCAGCCATTCCGGGTGCAGGCGTTCTTGCAGGGTAGCGTGGCTGGCGTCGACCAACGTAATCACCAGGCCAATATGGAAACGCCCACGCAGCTGCACGTCGTTGTTCAGCGTGGCGAGGATTGGCGCCGGATCAGCCAGGCCGGTGGTCTCAAGAATCACCCGTTTGAACGCCGGGATTTCGCCGCGCTCACGCCGTTGTAGCAAGCCGAGCAACGCGTCTTTCAGCTCGCCACGGATCGAGCAACAGACACAGCCGCTGGGCAGCAGCACGGTGTCCGGCGCCACTTCTTCCACCAGCAGATGGTCGATGCCGACATCGCCGAATTCGTTGATCAGCAACGCGGTGTCGCCAAGGCTTTCGCCTTGTAGCAGACGCTTGAGCAAGGTGGTTTTGCCGCTGCCGAGGAAACCGGTGATGACATTGAGGGCGATGCTCATGATGACTCCAAGTGATCAAGCAAGCGCGGATCCAGCGGGTCCAGCGGGCGCCCGAGCATGTTTTCAGCCGCCTGCCACAGTTGATCCAGGCCACTCGCCAGTTCTTGCTTGCCGGTGGCGCCCAACAGCAGGTACGACGCGCCCTGGAAGTCTTCGACCTTGAGCCGGAACACCGCCAGCACTTGGTTGATCGCAGCGATCCGGCGCAAGCGTTCGCGGCGCCGTGGCAGTTCATCGCCTAAGGGGTCGCTCCAGTGCAGGTCTTCACCGAGCAAGCCGCAGAGTCCGCACATGGCTACACCTCGCTCATGGCATGACATCGCCGGAGTTCGGGCCCAGGGTCTGGCCGACGAACAGGTTGCCGCCCGGTTCACTGGCGAGCAGCACGGCGGTGGGCGCCACTTCATCAGCCAGGCCGAAACGGCCCAGGGGCAATTCGGCGGCCTTGGCGCGCTTCCAGTCGGCGCTGATGCCGCCCACCAGCGGCGTTTCGATAGGGCCCGGCGCAATGGCGTTGACCAGCACGTTGTCCTTGGCCACTTCCAGCGCCAGGGATTTGGTGAAACCGATCACGCCAGCCTTGGCGGCGGCGTAGTGGGTCAGCTCGGCGCCGCCCTTGATGCCCAGTTGCGAGGCCACATTGATGATCCGCCCCCAGCGCTGCGCAAGCATGTGCGGCAAGGCGCGCTGGCTGGCCACGAACACACTGGTGAGGTCGACACGCAGCATGTCGTTCCACATCTCGATGGAGAGGTCGACGCAACGCGCCTGGGTAAGCATGCCAGCATTATTGACCAAAATATCGATGCCGCCGAAGTGCTCGACACAGCGGTCGACGCTGGCCTGGGCGCCTTCGACAGTGCCGACGTCAGCGAGGCATTCGAACACTTCGGCGCCGAGGTTGCGGCAGGAGATGGCGGTTTCGGCAAGGCTGGCGGCGTTGCGGTCGGCCAGCAACAGCCGCGCGCCTTCGGCGGCGTAGGCGCGGGCGATGGCGGCGCCGATGCCGCTGCCAGCACCGGTGATGACGGCGCGGCGATGGGTGAGTTGATGCATGCAGAATCTCCTAAGGCAAACACGGTCCACTGTGGGAGCTGGCTTGCCTGCGATAGCGGCGGGTCAGCTACAAATATTTCAACTGTTCCACCGCCATCGCAGGCAAGCCAGCTCCCACCTTTTTTGCAGAGCGTGGAGTCAGTCCGGCCAGCGCACAGTCAAGCCACCGTCGATGACGATGCTCTGCCCAGTCAAATAACTCGACGCATCGCTGGTCAAGAATTGCACCAACGAGGCCACCTCATCCGCCCGCCCTACCCGGCCCAACGGAATCGCCCGCGCCGCCTTCGCCAACCCCTCAGGCCCCAACGAGTTCTTCGCATCCAACGACTGCGGCGTCTCGATCAACCCCGGAATCACCGCATTACAACGGATCCCCAACGGCGCCAACTCCACCGCCAGCGACCGGCACAACCCCGGCACGCCGGCCTTGGCCGCGGCGTAATGGCTGTGCTCCTGCCAGCCATACACACCGCCGGCAATCGACGAAATCGCCACCAGCGCCCCGCCCTCGCCCATATGCCGGGTGGCCGCGCGGAAGGTGCGCATCACCCCCGTCAGGTCGACATTGAGCATCTCGTTCCACAACGCATCGGTCATCTCCAACAACGGCGCGCGGCGCAATAAACCGGCATTGGCCACCGCGTAATCGAGGCGGCCAAAATGCTGCACGGCTTGCGCGGCCAGCGCGTCTACCGAGGCGGTATCGCCCACGTCCAGCGGCAACATCAGGCATTCACCACCGGCTTCTTCTACCTGGGCCACGGTGGTGTGCGGGTCATGCGGGTCAGCCGGGTAATACCCGCCCACCACCGCCACGCCGCTGCGCGCATAGGCCACGGCGAGGGCTTGGCCGATGCCGCTGGCGGCACCGGTAATCAAGGCAACTTTACGGCTCATCAAACACTCCTTACTGAACGGTTTCCGGGCGCACATGGCGGGCGGCAAACATCAAGGCGCCGGACAAAAAGCACGGCAGCGCGCCGAACCACAGCGCGGCGGTCTGCCAGTCACTGCCGGCGGACAACACTTGGGTGGCGCCGAAGCCGGCGACCACCGCACCAATCGGGCCCATGGCATGGATGATCGCGCCGCCGGTAGCGCGGATGCTGGTAGGGAAACTCTCGCTGATAAAGAACAGCGCCGCCGAGTACGGCCCAATCAGGAAGAACAGGCCCAGGCTGTACAGCCCGACCACCATGGGCATATTGCTGGGGCCAAACAGCATCCCGGCAAACGCCAGGCCGCCGAGCATCCAGCCCAAGCCGATAACATTGCGACGGCCGATCTTGTCGCCCATCCAGCCGTGGGTCAGGTAGCCGCAGTAACCCACCAGGTTCGACAGCACAAGGATGATCAGCGAGTTCTCGAACGAGAGGTGGTGCACGCTGACGATCACCGAAGTCCCCAGCACGCTGAACACCTGGATCGCCGCCCAGTTGAGCAACAGCGCGGCGCCGATCACCAGCGTGGCGCGGCGAGCCGGGCCACGGAAGGCGGCTTTGAGGCCGGCCTTGCTGTGTTCGTCATAGTCCACGCCGTAGGTCACGGCGACGTTTTGCGCTTCTTTCACCGCGCCGCTTTTACGCAGCTCGCTGATGCGCTGGTGTATCTGGAACTGCGGGCTTTCCTTGAGCTTGCGCGCCATGATCGCAATCACGATGGCCGGGATAGCGGCAAAGATGAAGCAACCCTGCCAACCGATAATCGGCAGCAGCAGCGCGGTCAAACCGGCGGCGATCAATGCACCGACCGGCCAGCCGCCCTGCACCAGGCTGTAGATAAACCCGCGACGTTTGGTCAGGCGCGGGTCTTCAGAAGCACCATACAGCTCGCTCAAATACGTGGCGTTGACGGTTTCCTCGGCATAGCCCAGGCCGCCCAGCGAACGGATCAGAATCAGCGGCGACTTGCCCCACGCCCCGCCAATCGCCGTCAGCGCCGAGCACAGCGCGGAACCGGCCACGGTGACAATAATGCCTGTGCGCCGCCCCAACTTATCGACGACAGGGCCAATCGCAAAGGCGACCACCGCCGTGCCCACCGCCACCCAGGTCGCGATCTCAGCTTGCTCCACTTCACCCCAGCCAAAGTGTCGGCCGATCTCCGGCAGCAAGGTGCCGAACAGAATGAAGTCGTACACCGCAAACACCCAGGCGAAAAACGCGATCCAGGTGGCGAAGCGCACCTCCTTGGACGTCAGTTGCCGGGGTTTCCAGCCAGTCAGGTCAAGCTTGTTGTAGATGGACATAGATCGCGCCTCGGGGTGTGGGCTAAGGGTCAGGAACGCGGTTGGCGGCGGATAAAGTCGTCGGCGATTTCGTCGAAGGTGACGAAGCGCACGCCGGCATGGCTCTGGATGTGTTCGATCAAACGCTCGAGCATCAGCAGCACTTGCGGGCGGCCGGACACGTCGGGGTGGATGGTCATGGTGAACACCGCGTGTTCGTGCTCGCGGTAGACCCAGTCGAACTGGTCGCGCCACATTTCTTCCAGGTGGCGCGGGTTGACGAAGCCGTGGCTGTTGGGGGCTTTTTTGATGAACATCATTGGCGGCAGGTCGTCGAGGTACCAGTTGGCCGGGATCTCCACCAGGTCGGTTTCTTCGCCGCGCACCAAAGGTTTCATCCAGGTGTCGGGGTGCTGGCTGTAGTCAATCTTGGTCCAGCTGTCACCCTTGCGCACGTAGTAGGGGTGGAAGTCGTTGTGCATCAGGCTGTGGTCGTACTTGATGCCTTTTTTCAGCAGCAGCTCGTTGGTGACCTTGCTGAATTCCCACCAGGGCGCGACGTAGCCGGTCGGGCGTTTGCCGGTGACTTGGGTGATCAGTTCGATGGACTTATCCAGGACGATTTCTTCCTGCTCGGCCGTCATCGCGATGGGGTTTTCGTGGCTGTAGCCGTGCACGCCGATTTCGTGACCGGCATCGGCCACCGCCTTCATCTGCTCCGGGAAGGTTTCCATCGAGTGGCCAGGGATAAACCAGGTGGTGCGCAGGCCGTAGCGTTCGAACAATTTGAGCAGGCGCGGCGCGCCGATTTCACCGGCGAACAGGCCACGGGAGATGTCGTCCGGCGAGTCTTCGCCGCCGTAGGAACCGAGCCAGCCGGCGACTGCGTCTACGTCGACGCCAAATGCACAGAGGATGTCTTTAGCCATGGTGTGTCTCCTTAAATAGTCATTACGGATTCGACGGACAACGCCGCGCGCAACAGCCGCGCGTCTTCCCCCGTCGGGGCACTGAGCAGCAGCCCGGTGGGCAAGCCCAGGGCATCACGGCCGCTGGGCAGGGCAACGCCCGGCATGTCGAGCAAGCTGCCGGGCATGGTCAGGCGCAGGGTGGCGAGGTTGGTTTTCACGAACAAGTCATCGTCTGCCTCCAGGGCGGCCAACGGCGGTGCGACATGAGCGACGGTGGGGGTAATCAGGAAGGCGCCGTCGAGCTCGTCGACCAGTTGGTATTGCAAGCGGCAGCGCGCGTCGATCAGGTGCAGCAATTGGCTGGCGGGCAGTGCACGCGCGGCTTCAAGGCGGCGGCGTACGCGCGGGTCGAGTTGCTCGGCGTCGCGGCTGTCGAGCAAGGCTTCGTGCAGGGCGAAGGCTTCGAATGAGCCGAGCCAGCCGTCCTGCTTGATCAGGTTGAGGGTGGCCTGGAAGGTGGCGGACGCACGCACCTCGATCAGCGCGCCCGCGGCCTTGAGTTGGTCCACCGCGCGCAGCAGGTTATTGCGTACGGCCGGCTCGATGTCTTCCAGCGTGCCCTGCTCAAGCACAAAGCGCTGGCCCTTGAGGCTGCGGGCAGTGTGGGTTTGCGCACGGCCGTTGAGCAGGTCGTCGATCGTCAGCGCATCGCGCACGCTGCGGGTCAGCGGGCCGAGGCTGTCGAGGGTGTGCGCCAGCGGGAAGACGCCGTCGCGGCTGTAGCGCCGGCTGCTGCTGCGGTAGCCCACTACGCCATTGAATGCTGCGGGGATGCGGATCGAACCGGCGGTGTCAGTGCCCATGGCGATCGGCACGATACCGGCGGCCACGGCAACGGCCGAACCCGAGGATGAACCGCCGGGAATGCGCGGTTGATCGCTGCCGCTCGGGTTGTAGGGCGTGCCGAAATGCGGGTTCAGGCCCAGGCCGGAATACGCCAGTTCACTGAGGTTGGTCTTGCCGATACTGACCATCCCGGCGCGACACAGTAGCCCCACGCTCGGCGCGTCGAGCAACGCGGCTGGCGCCTCGCGACGGTAGTTGGCGCCGGCGGTGGTAATGCTGCCGGCGACGTCAAACAGGTCTTTCCAGGCCAGCGGCACACCATCGAACACGCTCAACGGCTGGCCGGCACGCCAACGAGCGGCGCTGGCTTCAGCTTCTCGGCGGGCACGCTCGGCCGTCAGGGAGATAAACACGCTGGGGGCCAGGCTCGCGTGAACCAGTGCCTGTTCGAGGACCTGCACCGGGTCGCTGCGACCACTGGCAAAAGCTTCGGCCATTGAGGTGGCGTCTGACATCAAGATGACCTTCTTAAAACGTACATATTATTAAAATGTACGTTTTACAAAGGCAGCTTTCGTGCCAGTCTCTCAACACGCATTTTTCGCGAGTGCGCTTTATTGCCTGGAGCTACGGACTAGATGGTTTTGTAGGCGGCAAAAATATCGGATGAAGGTGCTGGAACAGACCTTGAATGAAATAATGTATCTTTTATTAATCAATACATTTTGGTGCAGAAAAGTAACAACGTGACGGGTAAGGCCCCAAAAAAGTGCCACCACCGTGGCGCAGAGTGACAGCGGCAACTATGAGAGAATCCGTAGCCACTTTCCTACAAACCCATCCACTCTTTACCTAGAGAAGCAGATGAAAGCAGCGTCCGCCTCCGCTTCCCGTTACGCGATGATTCACACCGTGTTGCGTGACGCCATCGTCAACGGCACCGCCCGCCACGGGCTGGTCTTGCTGGAAGCGCCGCTGGCCGAGCTGTTCGGCACCAGCCGCGTGCCGGTGCGTAAGGCGCTGGACCTGCTGCACGATGAAGGCCTGATCTGCCGCTTCAACGGACGCGGTTACCTGATCAACCCCGAAGGCCTGGTCATGGAGCCGCTGCGCCTGCCGCTGAGCCATGCACACCTGGGCCTTAATGGCGACGACGAGCTGGTAGACACCCGGCCGCTGGGCGAGCGGATTGTTGAGGAAATCGGCGCGGCGCTGTCCACGTGCATCGCCTTCGGCCATTACCGCCTGGACGAGCAAGCCGCCGCCGACCACTACGGTGTCAGCCGCGCCGTGGTGCGTGAAGCGCTGATGCGCCTGCGCGACCGTGGCCTGGTGGAAAAAGAGCCTTACTCCCAATGGCTGGCGGGGCCGCTGACCGCGCGCGAAGTCACCGAAGACTATGAACTGCGCGCCTGCCTGGAACCCGAAGCCCTGCGCCAGAGCGCGCCGAACCTGGACCGCGAGATGCTTGAGGCCATGTTGCAGCGCGTGCTGGAGGCCCAGCAAAGCCCGCAGTGCAGCCTGCAAGCCATCGAGCAGATCGAGGAGGACTTGCACCAGCGCTGCCTGGCCGGCCTGCAGAACCGCAAGATCGCCGCGCTGATTCGCCAGGGCCAGAGCCCGATGATCATCAGTCGAATTTTCTACCGTTTACTGGGGATAGGCGCAGATCCCGCCATGCTCGCCGAACATCGCTTGATTCTGGAGCTATTGCTGCACGGCGCCTTCGATGCGGCGGCGCTGAATTTGCGTGAGCATTTGCAACGGGCCAGTCAGCGTATGTTGCAGCGTTTGAAGGTGTTGTCGGTGCTACCGGAACAGCCGATTCCCGCCTACCTCCACAAGATCAGCTGACCCCACGTGCTCTGAAATGTGGGAGCTGGTTTGCCTGAGATAGCGGTCTGCCAGCCAACACATCAGTGGCTGATGCACCGCCATTGCAGCTTAGGTATCTACACATCTTTTTTATGGGTTGAATTCTTTGGTTGTCGCGGGGGT
>NZ_JBJGXU010000025.1:0-82288 GCF_045447305.1 Pseudomonas sp. D47
AAGTGACCCGCTGTAAGAGCGGAACCCATATCAGCCATCACCCAAATAACGGATATGTACTCAGCGGCCCGGAGACAACCCCAGCACTCAACCCGTAAAAAAGTTGTGTAGATACCTAAGGCTACCGCAGGCAAGCCAACTCCCACAGGGCGATTGCATTTCAGCTGGAGCGCTTGAGGGTCTCGCTCGGCAGCTCTTGGAACAACGCCCGATAGCTATTGGAAAACCGCCCCAAATGCCAGAACGACCAATTCATCGCCACTTCCGCCACGGTAGTGTCCGTTGAACTCAGCAACTCGCGCCGCGCCCCGTTCAAGCGGCGCAAGCGCAACCACTGCGCCGGGCTCATGTCGGTGTAGGTCTTGAAGCCTTGCTGCAATTGGCGCAACGGCACGCCAGCAATCTGCGCCAGTTCCAGCAGGTTGACGGTTTCATCCGGCGCATCCGCCGCCCATTCACCGATGCGTGCCATCAACCGGCGTTCTTCGCTGCGCCGTTGCAGTGAGCTGCGGTCCAGGCACACGCAGGCGTTGTCGAGGATGAACAGGCAGTCGTCGAGCAACTGTTGGGTGAGGGCATCGCGGCTGATCGGGTCGACGGTCGCAGACAAGCGCGTGAGGGTGCCACTGAGCCAGCGGGTGAACAGCGCGTTCTGCTGGCAGGTCAGCGGCGCCATGAACAGGCCCTCGAGTTTGGCCACATCCAAACCATGGCGCTGCACGAACTGCGGGCCGAACACCACCGCCACTTCGCGGTAGTTTTCCGGGGTGATCCAGGTGTTGTGGCTTTCGCCATTGAGCATATACAGCGCGTTGTCGCTGCCGTCGAAACAGAACGCCAGTGAGCCTGGCGGTGCGTTGAAATGCTGTTCCACGCGGGTGTTCATGCACTCTTCGTACACCTGCACGCCTTGCAGGTCGAGGTAGCGAACCTGCCCGGCAAAATGCCCCGGGGACATCTGCTGGTACTGCTGCACCCAACCGGGTGTCGCACTGCATTGAGCGGCCACATCACCGGTGGTGAAGGCCTGTACGCGCAAATCTGTTGCCTGTGTCATGGGTGATCCGTGCGCACTCTATTGGTGCGTTGTGCTGCGTGCAAAGTGGATAGATGCCGTTACAAGGCTGGCCCAAGATAGACCTCAATGCGCCAGGAGTACAAGCCGGCGCATCATCCAACCCATGACGAGGTCCTTATGAACGCCCCCTTCGATCAGCTGCACGCCTGGCTGAAAGAACACAAGATTACCGAAGTCGAATGCGTGATCAGTGATTTGACTGGCATCGCACGCGGCAAGATTGCGCCCACCAATAAGTTCCTGCATGAGCGAGGCATGCGCCTGCCGGAAAGTGTGTTGCTGCAAACGGTAACCGGGGACTTTGTCAACGACGACGTCTACTACGACCTGCTCGACCCGGCCGACATCGACATGATCTGCCGCCCGGTGGCCAATGCCACGTACGTCATCCCTTGGGCGATCGAACCCACCGCCATCGTGATCCATGACACCTTCGACAAGCAGGGCAACCCCATCGAGTTGTCGCCGCGCAACGTGCTGAAGAAGGTGCTGCAGCTGTACACCGACCAAGGCTGGCAGCCGATTGTCGCGCCGGAAATGGAGTTCTACCTGACCCAGCGCTGCGAAGACCCGGACCTGCCGTTGAAAACCCCGGTTGGTCGCTCCGGTCGCGCCGAAACCGGCCGCCAGTCGTTTTCCATCGACGCCGCCAACGAATTCGACCCACTGTTTGAAGATGTCTACGACTGGTGCGAATTACAGGGCCTTGACCTCGATACGCTGATCCACGAAGACGGCCCGGCGCAGATGGAAATCAACTTCCGCCACGGCGATGCGCTGGACCTGGCCGACCAGATCACCGTGTTCAAACGCACCCTGCGCGAGGCCGCACTGAAGCACAACGTGGCGGCGACGTTCATGGCCAAGCCGGTGGCCGATGAGCCGGGCAGCGCCATGCATTTGCACCAGAGCGTGGTGGACATCGCCACCGGTAAGCCAGTGTTTGTCGATGCCGACGGCAAGATGAGCCAACTGTTTTTGCATCACATCGGCGGCTTACAGAAGTACATCCCCAAGCTGCTGCCGATGTTCGCCCCGAATGTGAACTCGTTCCGCCGCTTCCTGCCCGACACCTCGGCGCCGGTCAATGTGGAGTGGGGCGAAGAAAACCGCACCGTCGGCCTGCGCGTGCCAACTTCCAGCCCCGAGGCGATGCGCGTGGAAAACCGTTTGCCGGGCGCCGATGCCAATCCGTACCTGGCGATTGCCGCAAGTCTGCTGTGTGGCTACCTGGGCATGATCGAAAAGATCGAGCCGAGCGCGCCGGTGGAAGGCCGCGCCTATGAGCGCCGCAACCTGCGACTGCCGTTCACCCTCGAAGATGCCCTGGCGCGGATGGAGGACTGCGACACGGTCAAGCAGTACCTGGGCGAAAAGTTCGTGCGCGGCTACGTCGCGGTCAAGCGCGCCGAGCATGAGAATTTCAAGCGGGTGATCAGTTCCTGGGAGCGTGAGTTCCTGCTGTTGAGCGTCTAAAAAACTAAAAGGGGTGTCGATATGCGTCTTGCGAAAAAGCTTCTCCCGCTGGCCCTGGTGGCGGCGTTCAGCAGTGCCGGCCAGGCCGCGCCGACGGTGAGCGTCTATAACTGGACCGACTATATCGGCGAGACCACCTTGGCTGACTTCCAGGCCAAGACCGGGATCAAGGTGATCTACGACGTGTTCGACTCCAACGAGACCCTGGAAGGCAAGCTGCTCGCAGGCCGCACCGGCTATGACGTGGTGGTGCCGTCCAACCACTTCCTGGCGCGCCAGGTGAAAGCCGGGGCGTTCCTGAAACTCGACCGCTCGCAGTTGCCCAACTTCAAGAACCTCGACCCCAAGCTGCTCAAGTTGCTGGAGAACAACGACCCGGGCAACGCGCACTCGGTGCCGTACCTGTGGGGCACCAATGGCATTGGCTATAACGTCGACAAGGTCAAGCAGGTGCTGGGCGTCGACCACATCGACTCGTGGGCGGTGCTGTTCGAACCCGAGAACATTAAGAAGCTGCACGAGTGCGGCGTCGCCTTCCTCGACTCGGCAGATGAACTGTTCCCGGCGATCCTCAACTACATGGGCAAGGACCCGCGCAGCGAGAACCCTGAGGATTACAAGCAGGCCGAAGCCAAGCTGTTGACGCTGCGGCCCTACATCACCTATTTCCATTCCTCCAAGTACATTTCGGACTTGGCTAACGGCGATATCTGCGTGGCCTTCGGCTATTCAGGGGACGTATTCCAAGCGGCCAATCGCGCCAAGGAAGCCAAGAATGGCGTGAATATCGCCTACTCGATTCCTAAGGAGGGCTCCAACCTGTGGTTCGACCTGCTGGCCATTCCGGCCGACGCGAGCAACCTGAAAGAAGCCCACGCCTTTATCAACTATTTGCTCGACCCTGAGGTGATCGCCAAGGTCAGTGCGTCGGTGGGTTATGCCAACGCCAACCCCGCCGCCAAACCCTTCATGGCGCCGGAACTGGTGAATAACCCTGAGGTTTACCCCTCCCAGGAAGTGCTCGACAAACTCTATATTTCCACCACGCCGACCCCGACGACCATGCGCCTGATGACCCGCGCCTGGAGCAAAGTGAAGACCAATAAATGACTCAGTCCCAAGACCACGCCCAGTCCTACTATCGGGCTTCGGCGAATGCCATGCCCGAGCGTCCAGCGCTGGGCGCCGACCTCAGCGCCGATGTGTGTGTGATCGGCGGTGGTTTCACCGGCGTCAACACGGCCATTGAGCTGGCCCAGCGCGGGCTCTCGGTGATTCTGCTGGAGGCCCGGCGCATCGGCTGGGGCGCCAGCGGGCGCAACGGCGGGCAGTTGATTCGCGGCATCGGCCACGACGTGTCGGGGTTTGCCAAGTATGTAGGCGAGGAGGGCGTGCGTTACCTGGAGCGGTCCGGGATTGATTCGGTGGCGCTGGTGGGCGAGCGTATTCGTCAGCACAGCATTGACTGCGATTTGCGTTGGGGCTTTTGCGAGCTGGCCAATACCCCGGCGCAATTCGCCGCGTTCAAGGGCGAACAGCAGAGCCTGGCGGCGCTTGGGTATGCGCATGAAACGCGGCTGGTCGAACCGCAGGACATGCAGCAAGTGGTCGGCTCGACGGCCTATGCCGGTGGCCTGGTGGACATGGGCTCCGGGCACCTGCACCCGCTGAACCTGGTACTCGGCGAGGCCCAGTTGGCCGAGTCGCTCGGGGTGCGGATTTTCGAGCACACCCAGGTCCTCGAACTGATCCACGGCGACACCGTGCAAGTACGCTGCGCCGCAGGCACGGTGCGTGCCGCTAAGTTAGTGCTGGCCTGCAATGCACACCTGGAAGAGTTGGAGCCACGCTTGAGCGGCAAAGTACTGCCAGCGGGCAGCTACATCATCGCCACCGAGCCTTTATCAAAGGACGTCGCCAAGCAACTGATCCCGCAGAACCTGGCGCTGTGCGACCAGAAAGTCGGGTTGGATTACTACCGGCTTTCCGCTGACCGCCGCCTGCTGTTCGGCGGTGCCTGCCATTACTCCGGGCGTGACCCGGCGGACATCGCCGCCTATATGCAACCGAAGCTGCTCAAGGTGTTCCCGCAGTTGGCAGGTACCGCCATCGAGTTCCAGTGGGGCGGCAAGATCGGCATTACCGCCAATCGTTTTCCCCAAGTTGGGCGGCTCGAGCAATACCCGAATGTCTTCTATGCCCAAGGCTATTCCGGGCATGGGCTGAACGTGACGCACTGGTGCGCAAAGCTTTTGGCCGAAGCCATTCATGCCGGCCATAGCCAAGGCCTGGATACCTTCAGCCAGGTGCCGCACATGACGTTTCCGGGCGGCAAGGCCTTGCGTTCACCGCTGCTGGCGCTGGGGATGTTGTGGTTCCGGCTGCGGGAACTGGTTAGCTGAGGCGCCGCGATCCAAATGTAAGAGTGGGCTTGCTCGCGCAAGCGGAGTGTCAGTTGGCTTATTCGGTACTGGTTGGTGGGTACTGGGGTGACGGTGAATGCAATTCTGCCGGGGTCGACCTTTTTCGATGGCCTGGAACAGATGCTTAAAGGCGCCACAGCCCAGTCTGGGCGCAGCGCGCGGGAAGAGGCAGGCGTGTTTGTGCGTTATGCGCGGCCCACCTCGATCATCCAGCGCGCGGCGAATGTGGATGAAGTGGCGAACCTGGTGGCGTACATTGCTTCACCCCTGTCTTCTGCAACCACAGGTGCCGCGTTACGGGTCGACGGTGGTGTTGTCGACAGCATGGCGATCTGAATTTTTTTACTTTGTTGGAGTATTTATTGTGGCAACAGCTTCTTCTGTTATTGAAGTACCGGTTTCGGCCGATCAGGTTTGGCAATTGGTCGGTGGCTTTAACGCGCTGCCGGATTGGCTGCCGTTGATCGTCAAGAGCGAGGCGCGCGACGGCGGGCGTGTGCGTCATTTGGAAACTGCAGATGGCGGCGTCGTGGTTGAGCGTTTGCAGAGCTTCGATAACGTGGCGCGCACTTATACCTACACCATTGAGCAGTCGCCGTTTCCGGTGAGTGCCTACCTGGCGACGTTGCAGGTTGAGGCGTTGACGGAGGCGTCGGCGAAAGTGACCTGGTCCGGCGTGTTTACCCCGGCGGTGGGGACTACGGACGTGGCGGTGGAGGAGTTGTTTACCGGCGTGTACAACGGTGGGCTTGAGGCGCTGCGGGCTAACTTTCCGGCCTGATTTAAGAGGCACTGCAGCTCCCACATTGGGATCTCATCACATCAGCTAGATAGGGTGGTGCTCTGCTTCTGCTCTGCTTTTGCTTCAACCACTCAGGTCGGCTACTAGGCCGCCGTGCTCTTGCTTTTGATCTTGATCTGAGGCGCCCCGTTAACCACGATGGCCGAACGCAGGCTTGAATCCGTGGGTAACCCGGCAGGACGCCGGGTTAGCCGCGATGGGCCAAGGATGGCCCATGGCGGCGGCCCACGGATTCAAGCCGGAGTGAGGGCACACCGAGCCTAGGCGAGGTGCCGAGTGGTGGGGCAAGAGCCCTTTTGGTTACTTTTGGGGCTCTTTTCCAAAAGTGACCCGCCGTAAGGGCGGAACCAATAGCCACCGTTACCGCAGCAACGGATATGTACTCATATCTACCTAAAAACCCCGTCAAAAGCTTAGCGCAACACAAAAAGTTGCGTAGATACCCACATTATTTTGTGGTGTTTGGGCTATTCGGGCATCAGCTGCTGCCGACACTCCAGCACCAACCGCGCACCACCACTCTGGCTGCTGCCGACCTCCAGCTTGAACCCGTGCAAGTTGATGATCGCTGCCACAATCGACAAGCCCAACCCGAACCCGCCTTGCTGGTCGTTTTCGTCCACGCGATAGAACCGCTGGAACACCGCGTCGCGTTCCGCTGCCGGGATGCCCGGGCCGGAGTCGTGCACTTCGATGCGCGTGCTTCCCGCCTCATTCACGCCGCGCAGGATCACTTCACCGCCCGGTGGCGAGAACTTGATCGAGTTGCTCAACAGGTTGGCCAGGGCTTCGAACAACAATGCGCGGTCGCCGGTGATCCAGGGCAGCGACTCGGGCACGTCGAGGCGCAACTGCAATTCGCCTTCTTCGGCCAGGGGCAGGTAAAAGTCATGCAGCTCGCGCAGCAACGGCAGCGGGTCCATCACCAAAAAGCCTGAGCGGCGCTGGTGGTCTTCCAATTCCGAGATGCGCAACAGCCCGCGAAAGCGCGCCATCAGGGTGTCGGTTTCGGCAATCGCATCGTCGAGTTTTACCGCGTAGCCCGAGTCTTGCTCTGCCTCTTGCCTGATGCGGTAGAGCTGCGCGCGCAAACGCGTCAGCGGCGTGCGCAGGTCGTGGGCGATGTTGTCGCACACGCCCTTGACCTCGTTCATCAGCTTCTCGATGCGGTCGAGCATGGCGTTGACGATGGCCGCGAGCATGTCCAGTTCGTCACGCCGGTCGGACAGCGGCAGGCGATGCGTCAGGTCGCCGGCAACGATGGCCTCGGCGCTGGCCTGGATCCCGCGAATACGCCGCAGCGGACGGCGGCGCAACAAATGCCAACCGGCAGCGCCCGGGATAATCGTCAGGGAGAGCGCCCACAACAGCGCGTGCCAGATGATCCGGGTCACGCCAAACAGTGAACCGTTGGCACGCACCAGCACCAGCCAGCGGCCGTCATCGGTGTGGGTGGCCACGGCGTCGCAGCTGTCCTTTGGCAGTTTTGGGTCGTTGGAGGCGACACAATTAGCCAGGGCGTGGATCTTGCCGTCCAGCGGCAGGTCGGGCGGCACCGCACGAATCGGCCCGCTCAACGGGCGAAATTGCTCATCGAACAGGCCGTAGGCGTCCACGCCTTTCATGTCGAAGGTCATGCTGGTGGTCAGGGCTTCCACCAGTTCTTCACCGTCGAAGCGTTGGAACAGGTGCTGGCGCTGCATCAGCGAGTGGCGCGACAAGTCGCCCAGGTATCCCGACACCTCGTAGTACAGCACCCCCATGAGGATGCAGCTCCAGGCCACAAACAGCGAACTGTACAGCGCCAGCAAGCGGCTGCTGGAGGAACGCCAGCCCTTAGAGGGGTTCAGCAATGACATAACCGGAACCTCGTACCGTGCGGATCAGCGGCGTGAGGCCCGGCGGGTCGATTTTCTTGCGCAGACGACCGATGTGCACGTCGATCAGGTTGGTGCCCGGGTCGAAGTGATACCCCCAGACTTCCTCGAAGATCATCATCCGTGACAGGATTTGCCCGGTGTTGCGCATCAGGAACTCAAGCAGCTTGTATTCGGTGGGCAGCAGGCTCAGCGGCTGCTCGGCGCGGCTGGCTTCGCGGCTGATCAGGTTGAGTTCCAGGTCGGCCACGCGCAGGGCGGTTTCGAATTCCTTGACCGTGCTTTTGCGCCGCAGCAGCACTTCGACGCGGGCGGCCATTTCGTCGGAGGCGAACGGCTTGGTCAGGTAGTCATCGCCACCGGCGCGCAGGCCACGCACGCGCTCGTCGACGTCGGAGAGGGCGCTGATCATCAGGATCGGCGTCGACACCCCGATGGTGCGCAGGGTCGTGACGATGGCCAAGCCATCGAGTTCCGGCAACATACGGTCGAGGGTGATCAGGTCGTAATCACCACTCACAGCGCGGACCAGGCCTTCACGGCCGTTGTCCACCCAATCCACATCCAGTCCATGGCTACTCAGCTCGGCGACGATCTCGCGGGCTGTTACGGCGTCATCCTCGATAGTCAAAATACGGGTCATAGGATTACCTGGTGAGCGATTCACACTAGAAGTGGGGGCATTTTGCCAAGAAATGCCTGAACGCTTCCTAAATTAAACTTCATGTTGGCAAAACTGACACAACTTTCATGCTGGGCGCGGTCCGTTGTGGGGGCAGGGTTGCCTGCGATGGCGGTGCACCACTCACTCACTTTTTTGCCTGGTAGACCGCTATCGCAGGTAAACCAGCTCCCACAGGGGGCGGGGGTTGTTGAGGGATTGCATAAAGCACGCTCTGTTCGGTCATTTCTTGCAACTTGCATGGTTCACGTGGGTTCAATTTAATTAACTATTTGAAATGTAACGAGTTTATTTTTTATGCGGACTGGCATGCTGCCTGCACTGTCCCTTTTGAGAGTTGTAACACTATTTTTCCTGCTGGGAGCAAAACAACAATGATCACATCCTCATCCACGCTGCAAGAGTCGAGCACGCACTCCGGGGTTTCCTGGGGGGCGATTTTTGCCGGTGCCGCCGCTGCGGCTGCGCTGTCGCTTATCCTGGTGCTGCTGGGCTTCGGCCTGGGTTTTTCGGCGGTGTCGCCGTGGGCCGACAGCGGCATCAGCGCCAAGGGGCTTGGCATTTCCACGATTGTTTGGCTGGCATTTACCCAGATCGTCGCGTCGGGGCTGGGCGGGTATATCGTCGGTCGTTTGCGCGTGAAGTGGGCCAATATGCATGGCGATGAGGTGTACTTTCGCGACACCGCCCATGGTTTCCTCGCGTGGGCAGTGGCCACGCTGGTGACCGCAGTGTTGGTGGTCGGTTCGGTCAGCAGCGTAGTCAGCGGCGGCGTTAAAGCCGGTGCAGGTGTCGCGGCCGGTGCTGCCAGTGGCTTGACCCAGGCTGCCGGCAGCGCAGCCAAAGGCGCCAACAGTGGCGACTTTGACTATTACGTCGACAGCCTGTTTCGTGACGACCGCCCAGCTGCCGTCAGCGATGACGCTGTGCATGGCGTAGTGGCACGCATCTTCACCCGCACCCTGAGCAACGACGGCCAACTGGCCCCTGAAGACCGTACTTACCTCGCCCAGTTGATCAGCCAGCGCACCAACCTCAGCCAGGCCGATGCTCAAGCGCGGATCGACAAGGTCTACGGCGACGCACGCAAAGCCATCGAAGACGCCAAATTGAAAGCCAAACAGGCCGCCGATACTGCTGCGAAGGTGGCGGCTTATACCTCGCTGTGGACCTTTATTGCGCTGTTGATCGGTGCGTTCTTCGCCAGCTTCGCTGCAACCTTCGGCGGCCGTCGCCGGGATGTCGTGGTGTACGTCGAAACTGAAAACTACGTTCGTTAATTAAGGAGAACAACATGCGCTCATTACTGCTTTGGTTCCTCGGCGTACCTATCCCGGTCATCATCCTGATCGCGATCTTCATGCACTAAACCTGAGCCTGGCTCGGTCCCTTGTGGGAGCGGCGCAGTGTCAGCCGGATGATTGCAGGGTGAGCGGTCAGCAAGCCGGGTTGCATTGTGTGTTGTGGCTGCTGGCCGGTGTCGAGGAAAGCGAATTCTGCACTCGCGCCGCCGTTGGGCTGACGCTACAGCCGCTGGGCAAGTTTTGTGTGGGTGTGAGCCTGCTGCCTACAGTGATCATCGGCTATACCGCGCTGACCCTGGCGCAGATCCGTTATCACGGCCGAGTGCTCGCGCAATTATTAATAGCGGCTTAACGCGCGCTTGGCTAGACTCGCGCCTCTATTAGCCGCCTTCTGCGTTTAATCCTGGTCATGCTGTTAAGCCTCACGCTTCCCCTGACTGGGATGGCGGGTGTGCCGTCGAGCAGCGAGCCTTGCCCGATGAAGATGTCGGACATGCAGATGATGACCGACATGGCCCCGGACTGCTGCCAGGACGGCGCCGACCATGGCAAGGCCTGCAAACCCGGCCAGGAATGCAAGACCGGCAGCCTGCTGCAACTGTCCATGCCGGTGCTCAAGGCCCCGCTGACCCTGGCCCATCCGCTGGTTGCCGGTCTCTCCTCTGATTTCATCCCCGACCGCACGCCGTCCGGCGTCTGGCGCCCACCCCGTTCCTGATTCCTGTCGCACCTGAAGACTCATCCCGTATTCGGGATGGCCTTGCTGTGGGCCGCGTAAAGCGGAACGCAGTCAAACAGATCAGGAATCTTCATCATGAATTCCCTCTACTTGCGCGCTCTGGTGGTGGGCGTGCTGACATGGCCCGCGCAGGCCTCTGCGCTGACCCTGGATGACGCCTTACGTCTGGCGCAAAACAACGCACCTTCGTTGACCGCTGAGACGGCCAAGCTGCACGCGGCTACCCAAGCCGCCATTCCGGCCGGCGAACTGCCCGACCCGAAACTGGTGGTGGGCCTGCAGAATTTCCCCGTCGGCGGGCCCAATCGCGGCACGTTGTATGGCGATGACATGACCGAGCAGATGATCGGCATCCAGCAACAGGTGCCCAGCCGAGACAAACGCAAGGCTCGTATTGAGCTGGCCGATGCGACGGTAGAACGGGCGGCGGCTGAGGGCCGCATCGAACGCCTCAACGTGCGTCAAGCCACCGCCCAGGCGTGGATTCGCGCGTTCGCAGTGGAGCGCAAAGAGGCGTTGTTCAAAGACTTCTACCAACAGAATCGCCTGTTGCAAGACAGCGTGAGGGCGCAGTTGGCCGGTGGCCGTGGGCAGGCCGCTGATACGGTTATTCCCAAGCAGGAAGCCGCAGAACTGGCCGAACGCGAAGATGAATTGACCCAACAACGGGCCCAGGCTCGCGCCGCCCTCAAACGCTGGATCGGCCCGGCCGCTAATGAAGCGCCCAGCGGCCAGTTGCCCAACTGGACCTTCGACAGTCACGGTTTGAGCCACAACCTGCATCAACATCCCGAGTTGCAAGCCTTCGTGCCGCGTACCCGCGAAGCGCAAGCGCGTTTGCAGGACGCCAAGGCGCAGAAGACTTCGGATTGGAGTTGGGAAGTGGACTACCAACGCCGCGGCCGCGAATACGGCGATATGGTCAGCCTGCAATTGAGCTTCGACCTACCGATTTTTCCAGGCCGTCGGCAAACCCCGGGCATTGCCGCCAAACAGGCTGAGCTGGACCAACTCGACGCTGAACGCGAAGCCGCCACCCGTGAACATACCCAGCTGCTCGATGACGATTTGGCGGTTTACCAACGCCTGGACCGTGCCGTGCAACGCGGCCAGGACAGCCTGGTGCCGCTGGCGCAAGAGAAGGTAGCCCTGAGCCTCGCCAGTTATCGCGCGGGTAAGGGCGACTTGATGAGTGTGGTCAGCGCCCGCCGGGAGCTGGTCGAAGCCCGCTTCAAACAGCTGGAAGCCATCGAACAGCGCGCCTTGATCGGCGCCCAGCTGTACTTCGCCTATTGGGAGCCCACCCATGAATAATCGAATCGCGGCAGTGCTGTTGTCTCTTGGCCTGGGCGCGGGCTACGGGCTGGCGCAGTTGCAGCCGGGCGCGCCTGAACCGGCCAAAAACGACAAGCAGGCCCTGTACTGGTACGACCCGATGTTCCCGCAACAGAAATTCGACAAGCCCGGCAAGTCGCCTTTCATGGACATGCAGTTGGTGCCGCGTTACGCCGAGGGTGCCTCTGCTGACACGCCCAGTGTGCAGATCGACCCACGCCAGACGCAGAACATCGGCGTACGCCTGGCGACGGTCAGCCGTGGCGTGATGACGTCCACCCTGGACCTGTCCGGCATCCTCGCCTTCAACGAGCGCGATGTCGCCGTGGTGCAAGCGCGGGTCGGCGGGTTTGTCGAACGGGTCTACGCGCGGGCGCCGGGGGATGTGCTCAAGGCCGGCGCGCCGTTGGCGGACATTCTGGTGCCGGAATGGGCCGCAGCCCAGGAAGAATTCCTCGCCCTGCGTCATACCGCTGACAGTGGTTTATTGGCGGCTGCCCGCCAACGCCTGCGCTTGAGTGGCATGCCTACCGGGCTGATCACCCAGATGGAACGCAGCGGCCAGGTGCAGTCGGTGTTGACCGTCACCACGCCGTTGGGCGGCGCGCTGCAAACCCTGGACGTGCGCGAAGGCATGACCGTAGCGGCGGGGCAGACCCTGGCACGGGTCAATGGCTTGGATCAGGTGTGGTTGCAGGTCGCTGTGCCCCAGGCTCAAGGCGCGGCGTTGGCCGTGGGGCAACGCGTGGCGGCGCAGTTTGTCGGGTTGCCGGGCAAAACGGTCAACGCCAGCGTCAGCGCGATCCTGCCGGCCAACGCCATCGACAGCCGCACCGTGCAGGTTCGCGTCGAACTGCCCAACGCCGACGGCAGTTTGCGCCCCGGGATGACCGCCCAGGTGCGCCTGGCACAAACCAGCGGGCAAGCGGTGTTGCAGGTGCCCAGCGAAGCGTTGATCCGCACCGGCAAGCGCGTGTTGGTGATGCTGGCCGAGGAAGGCGGGCACTTTCGACCGCTGGAAGTCGAGGTGGGCGCCGAGAACCAGGACCAGACCGTGATCCGCAGCGGCTTGCAGGAAGGCCAGCAGGTGGTCGCGTCCGGCCAATTTTTGCTGGACTCTGAAGCAAGTTTGCGCGGATTAGTATCGCCAGCGTCCGGCACTTTTGAAATGAGCATGCAGCCCGGAGCTCAGCCATGATCGCCTTGCTGATTCGTTGGTCGGTGGCCAACCGTTTTCTGGTACTGCTCGCCACGCTGTTCATCACTGCGTGGGGCGTCTGGGCCGTGCAAAACACGCCGGTCGATGCCTTGCCGGACCTCTCGGATGTGCAGGTGATCATCCGCACGCCGTACCCGGGCCAGGCGCCGCAGATTGTCGAAAACCAGGTCACCTACCCAATGACCACCACCATGCTTTCGGTGCCGGGGGCGAAGACCGTGCGCGGTTTTTCGTTCTTTGGCGACAGCTATGTTTACGTGCTGTTTGACGAAGGCACCGACCTGTATTGGGCGCGTTCGCGGGTGCTGGAATACCTCAGCCAGTTGCAGGCGCGGCTGCCGGCGTCGGCTAAACCGGCGCTGGGGCCGGACGCCACCGGGGTTGGCTGGATTTATCAATACGCGCTGGTGGATCGCACGGGGCGGCACGACCTGGCGCAGTTACGCGCGCTTCAGGACTGGTTTCTCAAGTTCGAACTCAAGACCCTGCCGAATGTGGCGGAAGTCGCGACCATCGGCGGCCAGGTCAAGCAGTACCAGGTGCAGCTTGACCCGCTGGCCCTTGCCAGTCGTGGCATCACCCAGGCGCAAGTGGCGGACGCCATCGGCAAGGCCAACCAGGAAACTGGCGGTTCGGTACTGAATATGGGCGAGTCCGAGTACATGCTGCGCGCGTCCGGTTACTTGAAAACGCTCAACGATTTCCGCGCTATTCCACTGCGCCTCGACAGCAACAATGTGCCGGTCACCCTCGGCGATGTAGCAACGATTCAACTCGGCCCGGACTTGCGCCGGGGCATCAGTGAACTCGACGGCGAAGGTGAGGCGGTCGGCGGTGTGGTGATCCTGCGCAGCGGCAAAAATGCCCGTGAAGCCATCGCTGCAGTCAAAACCAAGCTGGAGCAACTGAAAAGCAGCCTGCCGCCCGGCGTGGAAATCGTCGCCACCTACGACCGCAGCAAACTGATCGACCGCGCGGTGGACAACCTCAGCCACAAGCTGCTGGAGGAGTTCCTGGTGGTGGCGCTGGTGTGCGGGATTTTCCTCTGGCATCTGCGCTCATCGCTGGTGGCGATCATCTCGCTGCCGGTGGGCGTGTTGATCGCGTTTATTGTCATGCGCTACCAAGGGATCAACGCCAACATCATGTCGCTGGGCGGCATCGCGATTGCCATCGGCGCGATGGTGGATGCGGCCGTGGTGATGATCGAAAATGCCCACAAGAAAATCGAAGCCTGGCACTACGCCAATCCAGGGCGAGATTTAAAGGGCGACGCGCATTGGAAGGTGGTGACCGATGCAGCAGTGGAAGTCGGGCCGGCGCTGTTTTTCTGCCTGTTGATCATCACCCTGTCGTTTATTCCGGTGTTCACCTTGCAAGCGCAGGAGGGCCGGCTGTTCGGCCCGCTGGCGTATACCAAAACCTACGCCATGGCGGCGGCGGCCGGGTTGTCGGTGACCCTAGTCCCGGTCTTGATGGGCTATTGGATTCGCGGGCGTATCCCTGACGAGCAACGCAACCCGCTCAATCGCGGCCTGATCAGGCTCTATCAACCGGCCCTCGACGTGGTGCTACGTTGGCCACGCGCGACCTTGCTGGTGTCGCTGTTGATGGTCGCCAGCGTGCTGTGGCCGTTATCGAAACTGGGCGGTGAGTTCCTGCCACCGCTGGATGAAGGCGACGTGCTCTACATGCCTTCGGCGCTACCGGGGCTGTCGACGCAAACCGCGGGTGAACTGCTACAGCGCACGGATCGCCTGATCAAAAGTGTGCCGGAAGTCGCCCATGTGTTCGGCAAGGCCGGTCGCGCCGAAACCGCTACCGACCCGGCGCCACTGGAGATGTTCGAGACCACGATCGAATTCAAGCCCCGGGACCAATGGCGCGCGGGTATGACCCCGGACAAACTGGTCAAAGAGTTGGACCGCACGGTGCAGGTGCCGGGCCTGACCAACATCTGGATTCCACCGATCCGCAACCGCATCGACATGCTCGCCACTGGGGTGAAAAGCCCGATTGGCGTGAAAGTCGCAGGCTTAAGCCTGATGCAGATCGACGCGGTGACCCAGGCCGTGGAGAAGGTCGCCAAGGGGGTGCCCGGCGTGAGTTCGGCGTTGGCTGAAAGGCTGACCGGCGGGCGCTATATCGACGTGGACATCGACCGTGCAGCAGCAGCACAGTACGGGCTGAACATTGCCGATGTGCAGTCGATTGTGTCGGGAGCGATTGGCGGCGAAACCATTGGCGAGACCGTTGAAGGCCTGGCGCGTTTCCCCATCAGCCTGCGCTACCCGAAGGCTTGGCGCGACTCGGTAACTGCTTTGGAAAACCTGCCGATCTATACACCGCAAGGCAGCCAGATCACCCTCGGCACGGTGGCCAGGCTCAGGGTCAGTGACGGCCCGCCAATGCTCAAGAGTGAAAACGCACGGCCTTCGGGCTGGGTCTACATCGACGTGCGCGACCGCGACTTGGCGTCGGTGGTCAAAGACCTGCGTGAAGCAATCAACCAGCAGGTGCAACTGCAACCGGGCATGAGCCTCAGTTATTCGGGGCAGTTCGAGTTCCTGGAACGCGCCAATGAACGCCTGAAGCTGGTAGTGCCGGCGACGTTGTTGATCATCTTTGTCTTGCTGTACCTGACCTTCCGCCGTGTGGACGAGGCATTGCTGATCATCGCCACGCTGCCCTTTGCGCTGACGGGAGGCGTGTGGTTGCTGTACTGGCTGGGTTTCAACTTATCGGTGGCCACGGGCGTGGGCTTTATCGCGTTGGCGGGTGTGTCGGCGGAGTTCGGCGTGATCATGCTGCTGTACCTGAAAAACGCCTGGGCGGCGCGCAAGGACGGCGACCTTTTGGCCGCCATCACCGAAGGCGCAGTACTGCGCGTGCGCCCCAAAGCCATGACCGTGGCCGTGATCATCGCCGGCTTGCTCCCGATTCTGCTGGGCGGCGGCACCGGCAGCGAAGTCATGAGCCGCATCGCCGCGCCGATGATCGGCGGCATGCTCACCGCGCCGTTGCTATCACTCTTCGTAATCCCAGCCGCCTACAAACTGCTACGCCGCCCCAAAACCAGGCACTGAGCAAACTGTAGGCACTGGCTTTATGTGGGAGCGGGCTTGCTCGCGAAAGCGGGGTCAGTCAGCCTATCTGATACTGACACACCGTATTCGCGAGCAAGCCCGCTCCCACAGGGGATTGTCAGTGTCATCCGGTCAGTCGTCGAACCCCACCTGCTCATGAATCTCATCGACCTTCAACTCCAACCGATACGCCACCGCAATAAACAGTGCCTGGCACAGGCACAACGTGGCGCTCAACGAGCGAAACGCAAACGACGACCCCTCATTCACTAACAGCACCGCGTTCGCCCGCTTGGCCAGGGGCGACAGGTTGCTGTCGGTAATGATCAAGGTCTTGGCCTGATGATGCTGGGCAATCCGCAAGCAGTGCTGAGTCTCTTTGCCATACGGCGTAAAGCTGATCGCAATCACCAGGTCATTGGCGCGCACGCTGCGCATCTGCTCGCGATAACTGCCGCCCAAACCGGAAATCAGATGGATGCGCTTGTTGGTGTGCTGCAGGTTGTAGACCAGGTAATCGGCCACCGCGAAGGAGCGGCGCACACCGACCACGTAGATATTGTCGGCGTTAACCACCAGGTCCACGGCTTTCTCGAAGGCCACATCATCCAGCTCCAGCCCCAGGCGTTCGATGCCGGAGAGGGTCGCGTTCACGCACTCGCGCGCCAGGTCACCGCCGCTGGCCTTCTGCGACTTGTTGGCGATCATGCTGCGGATACGCTGCTGGTAGTTTTGCACCGGCGTGGTCTTGTGGGTGTAGGCCTCGCGAAACAGCGCCTGCATTTCACTGAACCCACTGAAACCGAAGCGCTGGGAAAACCGCACGATGGCCGAGGGGTGCACTTCGCATTCGCGGGCGATGTCGCTGATACGGTCGACCATGATCCGGTCGCTCTGCTGGCTCATGTAGCTGGCGATGCGCTTGAGCTGGCGCGGCAGGCTCTCGTATTCGTCGGTGATCAGCTGCAACAGGCGCTCGGCATTGATCGGAGGGCTGGCGATAGTGTCTTCCAGGGTGGTCTCGGGATCGGTGCGGGACATGGGTAATCCTTCTGGCGTGTTCTTCTGAGGCGCTGATGGGTGGGCGCAAGTCTACAGGGTAGGCGCAAAAAAATACCCCGGCATCACGGCGGCCGTGGCCTGCTGAAACGATGCAGGACGGCTGGCATGCCATTATGCTGGCTTATTGGAAAAAATATTCCACTAAAAATAATTATGGAATAAATATTGATTGCGGCCGCCGGACGTTCTAGTCTGCTTGCACCAAGAGCGTGTGCCGTCACCACGGCGGCACCACGCAGGCTGATAAAAATAACAGGAGCCAGCATGGGCCAGACTCGTTTTGCCAGTGGGCGTCAATTGGATCTGATTTGCCTCGGGCGCCTGGGCGTCGACCTCTATGCACAGCAAGTCGGTGCGCGGCTTGAGGACGTGTCCAGCTTTGCCAAGTACCTCGGCGGGTCCTCCGCCAATATCGCCTTCGGCACCGCGCGGCTGGGGCTCAAGTCAGCAATGCTGAGCCGGGTAGGGGACGACCATATGGGCCGTTTCCTGGTGGAGTCCTTGGCCCGCGAAGGCTGCGATGTCAGCGGCATCAAGGTCGACCCGGAACGCCTCACCGCCCTGGTGCTGTTGGGCCTCAAGGACCGCGAAACCTTCCCACTGGTGTTCTACCGCGAAAACTGTGCCGACATGGCCTTGCGCGCCGAAGACATCAGCGAAGCCTTTATTGCCTCCAGCAAAGCCTTGCTGATCACCGGCACGCATTTCTCCACCGACAGCGTGTACGAGGCCAGCATTCAGGCCCTGGATTACGCGGCCAAGCACAACGTCCAGCGCGTACTGGATATCGACTACCGCCCGGTGCTGTGGGGCCTGGCGGGCAAGGCGGATGGCGAAACACGGTTTGTTGCCGACCAGAACGTCAGCCAGCACGTGCAGAAAATCCTGCCTCGTTTTGATTTGATCGTCGGCACCGAAGAAGAGTTTTTGATCGCCGGCGGCAGTGAAGATTTGCTCACCGCGCTGCGCACCGTACGGGACCTGACCCCGGCAACCCTGGTGGTCAAGCTCGGCCCGCAGGGCTGCACGGTGATCCACGGCGCAATTGCGGCGCGGCTGGAAGACGGCGCAATCTACCCCGGCGTGCGCGTTGAAGTCCTCAACGTGCTGGGGGCCGGCGATGCGTTCATGTCGGGCTTCCTCAGCGGCTGGCTCAAGGATGCCAGCGACGAACGTTGCAGCCAGTTGGCCAATGCCTGCGGCGGCCTGGTGGTGTCCCGCCACGCCTGCGCACCGGCCATGCCTACGCCTGCCGAACTGGATTACCTGTTCAACAGCCCGGTGCCTATCACCCGGCCCGATCAAGACGTAACCCTGCAACGCCTGCACCGCGTCACGGTGCCGCGCAAAGCCTGGAAGCAGCTGTTCGTGTTTGCCTTCGATCATCGCTGGCAACTGGTGGACCTGGCGCAAAAAGGCGGCCAGGACACGGCACGTATCAGCGACATCAAGCAGCTGTTTATCCAAGCCATCGAACGCGTCGAGGGCAAACTGCGCGAGCAAGGTGTCGACGCCGATGTGGGCCTGTTGGCCGATCAGCGTTTCGGCCAGGACGCGCTCAACGCCGCCAGCGGTCGCGGCTGGTGGATTGCCCGCCCGGTAGAAGTGCAGAACTCGCGCCCGCTGGCGTTCGAGCACGGCCGTTCGGTGGGCAGCAACCTGATCGCCTGGCCCCAAGAACAGATCATCAAGTGCCTGGTGCAATACCACCCCGATGACGAGCCGATGCTGCGCCTGGAACAGGAAGCGCAACTCAAAGCGGTGTACGAGGCCTCGTTGGTCAGCGGCCATGAGCTGCTGCTGGAAGTCATCCCGCCCAAGGATCACCCGTCGACCTATCCTGATGTGCTCTATCGCAGCCTCAAGCGCCTGTACAACCTGGGCATCTACCCGGCGTGGTGGAAGATCGAGGCGCAGTCGGCCGAGGATTGGAAAAAGCTCGATGAGCTGATCCAGGAACGTGACCCGTACTGCCGTGGCGTAGTGCTGCTGGGCCTGAACGCCTCGGCCGAGTTTCTCGCCGACGGCTTCCAGCAAGCCAGCCAAAGCACTACCTGCCGGGGGTTCGCCGTGGGCCGCACGATTTTCCAGGAACCCAGCCGCGCGTGGATGGCGGGGGAAATTGATGATGAAACCCTGATCCAGCAGGTGCAGGGTACATTCGAACAGCTCATCAACGCCTGGCGCAGCGCCCGAACCTAAACACAGTCTTCAACTTGAAATGCAATCCAATGTGGGAGCTGCTTTTTGTGGGAGCCGGGCTTGCCCGCGATGCAGGCGACTCGGTCCACCTGCCAAGCCGATGTGATGCTATCGCAGGCAAGCCAGCTCCCACATAAAGCCAGACCTCAGTGATAGCTGAAAAACAACAAAAAGGTGCAGCCATGCCCGCAATCCGAATTGGCATCAACCCGATCTCCTGGAGCAACGACGACCTGCCGGCCCTGGGCGGTGAAACGCCCTTGAGCACCGCCCTGGGCGAAGGCAAGGAGATCGGCTACGAAGGTTTTGAACTCAACGGCAAATTCCCCAAGGACGCCAAAGGCGTCGGCGATGTGCTGCGCCCCTATGACCTGGCGCTGGTCTCCGGCTGGTACTCCAGCCGCCTGGCGCGGCGCTCGGTGGCGGAAGAAATCGAGGCCATCGCTGGCCACGTCGAGCTGCTGAAACTCAACGGCGCCAAGGTGCTGGTCTACGGCGAAGTCGCCGATTCGATCCAGGGCGCCAAGGTGCGCCTGATCGAACGCCCGCGTTTTCACAGCGAACACGCCTGGCAGGACTACGCCGATAAACTCACTGAGCTGGCGCGCTTCACCTTGTCCCAAGGCGTGCGCCTGGCGTACCACCACCACATGGGCGCTTACGTCGAATCCCCCGAAGACATTGACCAGCTTATGAAACGAACGGGCCCGGAAGTCGGCCTGCTGTTCGATTCGGGCCACTGCTACATGGGCGGCGGCGAACCCATCGAGGTGCTGCGCAAACACATCGAGCGCATCTGCCACGTGCATTTCAAGGACGTGCGCAAACCGGTGGTGCAACTGGCGCGCAACCAGATGTGGAGCTTTCCCGACTGCATCGTCAACGGCACCTTCACCGTGCCCGGCGATGGCGATATCGACTTTGGCGAACTGCTCGATGTGCTGCTGGCGGCCCACTACGAGGGCTGGCTGGTGGTGGAAGCCGAGCAGGACCCGGCCGTGGCGCCCAGCTATATCTATGCGAAAAAGGGCTATGACACTTTGCGCGCGCTGCTCAACGAGAGGACTTAAGTGATGAGCCTGTTGGTCAAAAGCAGCAAACGCGGGCAAACCATGGTCGCCCTGGAAGAAGGGCGCCTGGAGTACGTAGGCTTTGCCGCCTACCGCCTGAGCCTCGGTGAAACCCTGCCGGTCACGGCCGGTGATCAGGAGTTGTGCCTGGTTCTGCTCAGCGGCCGGGTAAATATCGAAGGCGAGGGTTTCAACTGGCAGAACCTCGGTGATCGCCAGTCGGTATTCGAAGACAAATCACCCTTCGCCGCCTACCTGCCGCCAGGCACCGATGCGCAGATCACGGCCTTGAGCGATGTGCAAATCGCTGTCTGCGCCGCGCCGGGAGCGGCCGGTTTTGCACCGCGCCTGATCCGCCCCGAGCAATGCAAGCGCAGTGTGCGCGGCAAAGGCGCCAACACCCGTTATGTGTGCGACATCCTGCCTGATAGCGAGCCGGCCCATTCGCTGCTGGTGGTGGAAGTGCGCACGCCGTCGGGGCACTCCTCGAGCTACCCGCCGCACAAGCACGACACCGACGACCTGCCGCACCAGAGTTTTCTTGAAGAAACCTACTACCACCAGATCAACCCGCCCCAGGGCTTCGTGTTCCAGCGGGTGTACACCGACGATCGCAGCATCGACCAGGCCATGGCCGTGGAAAACAGCGACTTGGTGGTGGTGCCCAAGGGTTATCACCCGGTCAGCGTGCCGTACGGCTACGAGTCTTATTACCTGAACGTGATGGCCGGTCCCAAGCGTGCCTGGCATTTCCATAACGACCCACAGCACAGCTGGCTGCTGGACCTGTAACCGGTTTGAACGGAGAACAATAATGAAGTCGCCGTTACGTTTTGCCCTTAACCGCATGGTCGCGCCCAACCTTTCCCTGCCGGATTTCATTCAGTTGGCGGCGGCCCTGAAGTGCGATGCCATCGAGATTCGCAACGACCTCAAAGGCAACGAAATCGAATACGGCACCCCGGCCAGCCGCGTGCGCGAGTTGTGCGAGGTGCAGGGCATCACGGTGCTGTCGATCAACGCGCTGTACCCGTTTGACGTGTGGAATGACGAGCGCCGCGCCCAGGCGATCAAACTCGCGACTTATGCCCGTGAATGCGGGGCCCAAGGCTTGGTGATGTGCCCGTTCAATGAGCGCGGCGATACGCGCAACGAAGCCCTGCGCGCGGACGGTTTGCGCACCGCGCTGAGTGAGTTGGCGCCGATCCTGCGCGAATACGGGCTTCTGGGCTTTATCGAGCCGCTGGGTTTCGAAGGCTCTGCGCTGCGCCGCAAGCGTGTGGCGGTGGACGCGATCCAGTCCGTCGGCGGCCTGGATGTGTTCCGCCTGGTGCACGACACCTTTCACCATCACCTGGCCGGCGAGCAGGCGTTCTTCCCGCAGCTGACCGGCCTGGTGCATATCTCCGGCGTCGAAGATGCTGTAGCACCGCTCAACTCCATTCGCGACGGCCACCGCGTGCTGGTGGGCGAGGGCGATATCCTCGGCAATGCCGCGCAGATCGATACCTTGCTCAGCACTGGGTACGGCGGCTACCTGTCGTTCGAACCGTTTGCCGAGAGCGTGCATGGCCTAGCCGACATCCAGCAAGCCATTGGGGCAAGCATCGCCCATTTACAAAAAAACCGGACCTGACGCCGATCAACCTGTGGGAGCTGGCTTGCCTGCTCCCACATTAAATCTCTGTTGATCAATGGATCTGCATTTACTCAAGGTGCAAGTGATGACCACAACAAGATTGACCATGGCTCAGGCCCTGGTGAAGTTTCTGGATAACCAATACATCGAAGTTGATGGCGTGCAGAGCAAGTTTGTCGCCGGGGTTTTTACCATTTTCGGCCACGGCAACGTGCTCGGCCTGGGCCAGGCGCTGGAGCAGGACAGCGGCGACCTGGTGGTGCATCAAGGTCGCAATGAGCAGGGCATGGCCCACGCTGCCATCGGCTTTGCCAAGCAGCACCTGCGCCGCAAGATCTATGCGTGCACCGCCTCCGTAGGCCCGGGCGCGGCGAATATGCTCACCGCCGCTGCAACCGCCACCGCCAACCGTATTCCGTTATTGCTGTTGCCCGGCGATGTCTACGCCAGCCGCCAGCCTGACCCGGTGCTGCAGCAGATCGAGCAGTTTCATGACCTGAGCATCAGCACCAACGATGCCTTCCGTTCCGTGAGCAAGTACTGGGACCGCATCAACCGCCCCGAGCAACTGATGACGGCGGCGATCCACGCCATGCGCGTGCTCACCGACCCGGCGGAAACCGGCGCCGTCACCTTGGCCTTGCCGCAGGATGTGCAAGCCGAAGCCTGGGACTATCCCGACTACTTCCTGCAAAAACGTGTGCACCGTATCGAGCGGCGTCCGGCGACCAAAGCGATGATCGCTGACGCGGTGGCCGCCTTTCGGGGCAAGCGCAAGCCGCTGATCATCTGTGGCGGCGGGGTCAAGTACTCCGGCGCGAATGCCGCGCTGCAGGCGTTTGCCGAACGCTTTGATATTCCCTTCGCTGAGACCCAGGCGGGCAAGAGCGCGGTGCTGTCCAGCCATCCGCTGAACGTCGGCGGCATCGGTGAAACCGGCTGCCTGGCGGCCAACCTGCTGGCGCCCGAAGCGGACCTGATCATCGGTATCGGCACGCGTTACACCGACTTCACCACCTCATCGAAGTCGCTGTTCAAGCACCCCGAGGTGAAGTTCCTCAACCTGAATATTAGCCCTTGCGACGCCTTGAAACTCGACGGTGTACAAGTGCTGGCGGACGCACACGTCGCCCTTGAGGCGCTGGCGGATGCCTTGGGCGACTACCGCGCCGGCTGGGGCGAGCAGATCCGCGACGCCAAGGCGCAGTTGGATGCGGAAGTGGACCGCGTGCATCAGGTTCAATACCAGGGCGACGACTTTGTGCCCGAGGTCGATGACCACCTGGACCGCGCGGTGCTGCGCGAATTTATCGAACTGACCGGCTCGTGCCTGACCCAGAGCCGCGTACTTGGCGTGCTCAATGCCAGCCTGGCCGATGACGCGATCATCGTCGCCGCCGCTGGCAGCCTGCCCGGTGACTTGCAGCGCAGCTGGCGCAGTAAGGGCGTCAACACCTACCACGTCGAGTACGGCTATTCGTGCATGGGCTACGAGATCAATGCCGCCCTCGGCGTGAAGCTGGCCGAACCGTCTAAAGAGGTTTACGCCTTGGTCGGCGATGGCTCCTACATGATGCTGCACTCGGAGCTGGCCACCTCGATCCAAGAGCGGCGCAAGATCAACGTGGTGCTGCTCGACAACATGGCCTTCGGTTGCATCAACAACCTGCAGATCGGCAATGGCATGGGCAGTTTCGGCACCGAATTCCGCTTCCGCGACCCCGAGAGCGGCAAGCTTGACGGCGGCCTGGTACCGGTGGATTTCGCCATGAGCGCGGCGGCCTATGGTTGCAAGACTTACAAAGTCAGCACCGTGGAGCAACTCGACGCGGCCCTGGCCGATGCGCGCACGCAAACGGTGTCGACGCTGATTGATATCAAGGTACTGCCCAAGACCATGATTCACGGCTACCTGTCGTGGTGGCGGGTGGGTGTGGCCCAGGTGTCCACCAGTGAACGCACGAATGCCGCGGCGAAAAAACTCAATGAACAGCTGGCGAAATCCCGGCAGTACTAATAACAAGAGGAGTGTTTGCATGTCTTTGCTTACTAATTCGTTGCGGATCGGTGTCATCGGTACTGGTGCGATTGGCCGTGACCATATTCGTCGTTGCAGCCAGACCCTGCTCAACAGCCAAGTGGTGGCGGTAACCGACATCAACCTTGAGCAAGCCGCCAAGGTGGTGGCGGATTTGAACCTTACCGCCGAGGTGTACGCGGACGGCCATGCGTTGATCAACTCGCCGCAAGTCGAGGCCATTTTGGTGACCTCTTGGGGCCCGAGCCACGAGGAATTCGTGCTTGCCGCCATCGCTGCGGGTAAGCCGGTGTTCTGCGAAAAACCCTTGGCCGTGACCGCGCAAGGCTGCCGCAAGATCGTCGACGCCGAAATTGCCTTCGGCAAGCGCCTGGTGCAAGTGGGCTTCATGCGCCCGTATGACGAAGGCTATCGCGCCCTCAAGGCCGTGATCGACAGCGGCCAGATCGGCGAGCCGCTGATGCTGCACTGCGCGCACCGCAACCCTACGGTGGGCGAGAACTACAAGACCGACATGGCGATCACCGACACCTTGATCCACGAGCTGGATGTGTTGCGCTGGTTGCTCGACGACGACTACGTGTCGGTGCAGGTGGTGTTTCCGCGCAAGTCGAGCAAGGCCCTGGCCCACCTGCGTGACCCGCAGATCGTGCTGCTGGAGACGGCCAAGGGCACGCGCATCGATGTGGAGGTGTTTGTTAACTGTCAGTACGGCTACGACATCCAGTGCGAAGTGGTGGGGGAGACCGGCATCGCCAAACTGCCGGAGCCTTCGCAGGTGCAGCTGCGCAGCGGGGCCAAGCTGTCGAATGCGATTCTGATGGATTGGAAGGACCGCTTTATCGGCGCCTATGACGTCGAGTTGCAGGCCTTCATCGATAGCGTGCGCGCCGGGCAAGTGGGTGGGCCGTCGGCGTGGGATGGTTTCGCCGCAGCGGTCGCGGCGGATGCGTGTATCGAAGCGCAGAGCAGTGAGCAGATCGTCAAGGTGAGCTTGCCGGATCGCCCACGCTTCTACGGCTAATCATATTTAGACAGGTGGAATGCAGTCGGTGTGGGAGCTGGCTTGCCTGCGATAGCAGTCTTTCAGTGACGGGTTCATTGACTGACACACTGCTATCGCAGGCAAGCCAGCTCCCACATTTGATTGGGTTTTCAGTTCTAGAAGGAGTGTATGTATGCGAATTGGACTAGTCGGCTACGGCCATGGCGGCCGCTTCTTTCACGCGCCATTGATTGCAACGTTGCCCGGCGCGACCTTTGTCGGCGTGGTGACGCGGTCACCGGAACGCCGTCAGCTACTGGCGACTGACCACCCGGGCCTCAAGGCGTTCGACTCCATCGGCCAGATCGTCGAAGCCGGCGTGGATGCCTTGGTGATTTCCACCACGCTCAAGGGCCGCCCGGCACTGGTACTGGAAGCTATCGAACACGGGGTTGCCGTGGTCAGCGACAAACCGTTCGCCAGCAACGCCGAACAGGCCCAGGCGTTGATCACTGCCGCCGAACGCCAAGGCGTGAAGCTCTGCGTCTACCAGAACCGGCGCTGGGACTCGGATTTCCTGACCTTGCGCAAACTGATCGACGCCGGTGCCCTGGGCCAGATCACCCGCTTTGAATCGCGGGTTGAGCGCTTCAGCCCGCAAGCCGTGGGCAATGCCAGCGGCGGCGGCTGGCTGCGTGACCTTGGCAGCCACTTGGTGGACCAGGCGATGCAGTTGTTCGGCCCGGTGGACCGGGTGTTCGCGCAATTACAGTTCAGCCCGGAACACCCCAGCCTCGACCACGGTTTTTTTGTCTCGTTGACCCACGCCAACGGCGTGATTTCCCACCTGTGGGGCAGTGCGCTGCAAAACAGCCAGGCCCCGCGTTTTCGCGTCAGTGGCACCCTCGGTTGTTACACCGTGGAAGGGCTGGACGGCCAGGAGGACGCGCTGATGGCCGGCAGGTCGCCGAAAACCGAAGGCGAGCATTGGGGCGCGGAAGAGCATCGGCGCTGGGGCTGGTTTGAACAAGGCGCGGAGCGCGAACGGGTGCCCTCGGAAAAAGGCTGCTGGACGCAGTTCTATCAGCAGTTGCAACGCGCTGTGCAAGGGCAGGGACCGCTGCCGGTGAACGCCTATGACGCACTGGAAACCACCCGTATATTGGACGCCGCACGCCTTAGTAACGAGCGGCAACAGGTGGTTTCGACAAAAATAGAATAAAATTCTAAAACAGGTTGATATGGAAATTATTTTCTAATAAAGTCTTTTCCAGGTTGCAAAAAGTACGCCTCGGGCTTGATCCAGGCGACTCAACAAAAACAAGATCAAAAACAACCAGGTACCGTCAGATGAAAATCTTCAACGCTGTACTGCGAGTTTTACGCCCCTCCAAAGCGCCACGTGGTCTGCCCCGCGCCCGGCCGTTTTATTTTTCCTTCCTTAATGTGCTCTGCGTCGAAAACAAAGGCGCCCTGGTGTGCTGCATTCCGGGGGCACCGATCGTGCGACTGCCGACCTGCGCGCTCTGAAAAACGCAACGTCCAAAAAACCAACAAGAAATTGGAGACAGACCGTTCATGAAGACCCCGATTCGTTTCACCGCGCTGGCCCTGTCCATGCTGCTTGCCAGCGGTTTTGCCTCGGCTGCCGACATCAAAGTGGGTGTGACCATGTCCGCCTTCGATGACACCTTCCTGACCTACCTGCGCGAAGACATGGACAAGCAAGCCAAGTCCTATCCCAAGGGCGACGGCGTGCAACTGCAGTTTGAAGACGCCCGCGCCGACGTGGTCAAGCAACTGAGCCAGGTCGAGAACTTTATCAGCCAGAAAGTCGACGCAATTATCGTCAACCCGGTGGATACCGCCTCGACCAAGAACATCATCAGTGCGGCGACCAAGGCCGGCATTCCGCTGGTGTTCGTCAACCGCCGCCCCGACCAGAAAGACCTGCCTAAAGATGTGGTGGCGGTGACGTCCGATGACGTCGAGGCCGGTCGCCTGCAAATGCAATACATCGCTGACAAGCTCGGTGGCAAAGGCAAGATCGTGATCCTGCTGGGTGACCTGGCGAACAACTCCACCACCAACCGCACCAAGGGCGTGAAAGAAGTCCTGGCCAAATACCCGGGCATCACCATCGAACAGGAACAGACCGGTACCTGGCTGCGTGACCGCGGCATGACCCTGGTCAACGACTGGATGACCCAAGGCCGTGAGTTCAATGCAGTGCTGGCCAACAACGATGAGATGGCCATCGGTGCGTCCATGGCCTTGAAGTCGGCGGGCACCAAGCCTGGCACTGTGCTGATCGCTGGGGTCGACGGTACGCCGGACGGCTTGAACGCGATTTCCAAGGGCGACATGGCCGCGTCGGCGTTCCAGGATGCGAAAGGGCAGGCAGTCGGTTCGGTGGAAGCCGCGCGCAAGATGGCCAAGCACGAGCCGGTCGAGCAGAACGTGATTATTCCGTTCAAGCTGATCACCCCGGACAACGTTAAAGACTTCAAGTAGCCCTTCATAACAACAATAAGCGAGCAGGGCGGCCACGGTCGCCCTGCTGATGGAGTACCCGATATGCTTGCTCAAGCGGTTGTCTCGCAGCCTCCCGGTATCCAGCCGCCGTCGCTGGAAGCACCCTACCTGCTGGAAATCCTCAATATCAGCAAAGGCTTTCCCGGCGTTGTGGCCTTGGCCGATGTGCAACTGCGCGTACGCCCCGGTTCCGTGCTGGCGCTGATGGGCGAGAACGGTGCGGGCAAGTCGACGCTGATGAAGATCATCGCCGGCATCTATCAGCCCGACGCCGGGGAAATTCGCCTGCGCGGCAAGCCGATTGTGTTTGAAACGCCGCTGGCGGCGCAAAAGGCGGGGATCGCGATGATCCACCAGGAACTTAACCTGATGCCGCACATGAGCATCGCCGAAAATATCTGGATCGGCCGCGAGCAGCTCAACAGCCTGCACATGGTCAACCACCGTGAAATGCACCGCTGCACGGCTGAGTTGCTGGCGCGGTTGCGCATCAATCTGGACCCTGAAGAACAGGTCGGCAACCTGAGCATCGCCGAACGGCAGATGGCCGAGATTGCCAAGGCGGTGTCCTACGACTCCGACATCCTAATTATGGATGAACCCACGTCGGCCATTACCGAGAAGGAAGTGGCCCACCTGTTTTCGATCATTGCCGACCTCAAGTCCCAGGGCAAAGGCATCGTCTACATCACCCACAAAATGAACGAAGTGTTCGCCATCGCCGATGAAGTGGCGGTGTTCCGTGACGGCCAGTACATCGGTTTGCAACGCGCCGACAGCATGAACAGCGACAGCCTGATCTCGATGATGGTCGGTCGTGAGCTGAGCCAGTTGTTCCCGGTACGTGAGACGCCCATTGGCGAACTGCTGCTGTCGGTGCGCGACCTGCGCCTGGACGGCGTGTTCAAGGACGTGTCCTTCGACCTGCACGCCGGTGAAATCCTCGGCATCGCCGGGTTGATGGGTTCGGGGCGCACCAATGTGGCCGAAACCATTTTCGGCATCACCCCAAGCTCCGGCGGCCAAATTACCCTCGACGGCAAGCCGGTGCGCATCAGCGACCCGCACATGGCCATCGAGAAAGGGTTTGCGCTGCTGACTGAGGACCGTAAGCTCAGCGGCCTGTTCCCGTGCCTGTCGGTGTTGGAAAACATGGAAATGGCGGTGCTGCCGCATTATTCGGGCAACGGCTTCATCCAGCAGAAAGCCCTGCGCGCCCTGTGCGAAGACATGTGCAAGAAGCTGCGGGTGAAAACCCCGTCGCTGGAGCAGTGCATCGACACCTTGTCCGGCGGCAACCAGCAGAAAGCCTTGCTGGCGCGCTGGCTGATGACCAACCCACGGCTGCTGATTCTCGATGAGCCCACCCGGGGCATCGACGTCGGTGCCAAGGCCGAGATCTATCGTTTGATCTCTTTTCTCGCCAGCGAAGGCATGGCGGTGATCATGATTTCCTCCGAGCTGCCCGAAGTGCTGGGCATGAGCGACCGGGTGATGGTGATGCACGAGGGCGAACTGATGGGCACCCTGGACCGCGCGGATGCGACCCAGGAAAAAGTCATGCATCTGGCCTCCGGTTTGACCGTAGTCCACTGACGAACAGCAGCATGGGCCTGCGGTTGGCCTGTGCCACAGAATAAGTAGGTGATTGGCAATGAACGCAATAACAGACAACAAGCCTGCCACGGCACCGGTCAAGAACCGCAGGCGTTTGCCCACCGAATTAAGCATCTTCTTGGTGCTGATCGGTATCGGCCTGGTGTTTGAAGTGTTCGGCTGGATCGTGCGCGACCAGAGCTTCCTGATGAACTCCCAGCGCCTGGTGCTGATGATCCTGCAAGTGTCGATTATCGGCCTGCTGGCGATTGGCGTGACCCAGGTGATCATTACCACCGGTATCGACTTGTCTTCCGGCTCGGTGCTGGCGTTATCGGCGATGATCGCCGCGAGTCTGGCGCAGACTTCCGACTTTTCCCGGGCGGTGTTTCCCAGTCTGACGGATTTGCCGGTGTGGATCCCGGTGGCGATGGGCCTCGGGGTCGGGCTGCTGGCGGGGGCGATCAACGGCAGCATTATCGCGGTGACCGGTATTCCGCCGTTTATCGCAACCTTGGGCATGATGGTGTCGGCCCGTGGCCTGGCGCGTTACTACACCGAAGGCCAGCCGGTGAGCATGCTCTCGGATTCCTACACCGCCATCGGTCATGGCGCGATGCCGGTAATCATCTTTCTGGTGGTGGCGGTGATTTTCCATATCGCTCTGCGCTACACCAAGTACGGCAAGTACACCTACGCCATCGGCGGCAACATGCAGGCGGCGCGCACCTCGGGGATCAACGTCAAGCGCCACCTGATCATCGTCTACAGCATCGCCGGGTTGCTGGCGGGTTTGGCTGGCGTCGTCGCCTCGGCACGTGCCGCGACGGGCCAGGCCGGCATGGGCATGTCCTATGAGCTGGATGCGATTGCCGCCGCCGTGATCGGCGGCACCAGCCTTGCGGGCGGGGTAGGGCGTATCACTGGCACGGTGATCGGCGCGTTGATCCTCGGCGTGATGGCCAGCGGGTTTACCTTTGTCGGGGTGGATGCGTATATCCAGGACATCATCAAGGGCCTGATTATTGTGGTGGCGGTGGTGATCGACCAGTATCGCAATAAGCGCAAACTCAAACGCTGAAGCGCAGTTGCAAGCGGTAAGCCACACGCTGCAAGTTAGACGAGCTTTACAGCTTGTCGCTTGCAGCGTGTGGCTTATAGCTGCTTAACGAACTTTCCTGCTATAAACGCACTCCGATGACCATTCGCCAAGCCCGTCCTGGTGCCTTTGGAGGTTAATTGGGAAAAAATGCCTGTCATTTCAGTTGCTGAGCCCTCAAGTCGGCCTTAGACTGCCGCCCCTCGTAAATTGAGTGCCGGGTGGCGCTTGAAATGGAAGGCGCCTTTCCGAGGCCTGCAACGGTCTGCCGAAACGCTCCCTTATTCGCCTTAATGCACGTATTTTTTATAGAGAAATCAATGACAAAGGAAAAGTTGCTGGCCATGCCGGCGGATGACTACATGAATGCCGAACAGCACGCTTTTTTCGAGCAGCTGCTGCAAGACATGAAAGTGGAACACCACGAGCGCATTGAACAGAACCGCATCGCCATCGAAAGCCTGGACACCCCGGCTGACCCGGCTGATGCCGCTTCCGTGGAAGAAGAGCGCACCTGGTTGGTTAATGCCATCGATCGCGACCAGCGCATGCTGCCGCAGCTTGAGCGCGCTCTGGAACGCATCAAGGAAGATTCCTTTGGCTGGTGCGACGACAGCGGTGAGCCTATCGGCCTCAAGCGCCTGCTGATCAGCCCGACCACCAAGTACTGCATCGAAGCGCAAGAGCGCCACGAGCAGATCGACAAGCACCAGCGCCAAGCCTGATGGGCTGAAGTTGGGCGCTGTGCATGCAGCGCCCAAGAGAAATACCGGTTACGCCCAGGTCTATTGATCTGTTGCAAGCGCCTCCACTAATAGCCCATAGATAATGGCCTGATAGTGGCGTTTAATGCAGCAACAATAACGACAAACAGTGGGGTAACGATGATGGCTGGAGACGGATCTCTGATGGGCGCAGCAGTGCCACCGCAGACGGTGGCGCGCGTGCTGCCCGGCTGGCTGATGCCGCTCCTGCAGAGCACCGCCCTGGTGCTGGTACTCCTGGGCCTGGCGTTTGCCGGCTGGCCGATCTACCTGTGCCTGCCATTGGCCTTGCTGGTGATCTGGCTGCCTCGCGTTAAAACTCAAAAGCCCGTACTCACGCCGTCAGCCGCGTCCGATGCGATGGGTGAACTGACCCGCGATCTCTCCTACACCACCAGTCATAACGCGCTTTCCGCTGCCGGCGTGGCCTATTCGGTCAAGCAGCTGGCGGCACGCTTGCAGTCACAGTTGAGCGCGGCCAAGCAAATTGTTAGCAGCGCCGAAGTCATGATCGGTACCGAAAAGGTCACCTCGCAGCTCAGCCGCCAAGCCCTGGGCGCAGCCACCCAGGCTCACCAACGCAGCACCGAAGGGCGCGAAGTGCTGGCCCAGTCCATCACCCGCATGCACCAACTCAGCCAACGCGCCAATGCCAGCCGCGAATTGATCGAGGCGCTGAGCCAGCGCAGTGAAGAAATCCAGCGCGTGACCTTGGTGATTCAATCCATCGCCAGCCAAACCAATTTGCTTGCATTGAACGCGGCCATTGAAGCCGCGCGCGCCGGTGAGCACGGGCGCGGCTTTGCTGTGGTTGCCGACGAGGTGCGTGGCCTGGCCGGGCGTACGGCCATGGCCACCGATGAGGTCGGTGTGATGGTTGCTGATATCCAGTATCGCACCGCGCAAGTGGTCGAGCAGATTCGCCAGTTGTCGTCGGACCTGCACACCGGCGTCGAACAAGTGGAACACGCAGGCGAACACTTGCAGAGCATCGCCAGCCTGGCGGCGGACGTGGAAGGGCAGGTCAATGAGATTGCCCAGGGCACCGACACCAACCGTGCGCAACTCGACAGCTTGTTCCATGCCGTGGAGCAGATGCGCAGCGACCTGACCGTGAGCGACCTGCAAACCCGCCAACTGGCCGATGCGGCGGTGCAGATGGAAGGGCAGGCCGAAACCATCAGCGAGCGCTTGGCCGAAGTCGGGTTGGATGACTATCACCAGCGTATCTACGACCTGGCCCGCGAAGGCGCAAACCGCATTAGCGAACAGTTCGAGGCCGATGTAGTGCAAAACCGTATCAGCCTGCAGGACTTGTTTGACCGCAGTTACACGCCGATCCCGAATACCAGCCCAAGCAAATATCACACGCGTTTTGACGGTTACACCGACCAGGTATTGCCGGCGATCCAGGAAGCGCTGCTGCCGCGTCATGAAGGTTTAGTGTTTGCGATTGCCTGCACACCTCAAGGTTACGTGCCGACGCACAACAAGGCGTTTTCTCACGCCCTGACCGGTGACGCGCAGATCGACGCGGTGCAGAACCGCACCAAACGTAAGTTCGAAGACCGCACGGGCATTCGTTGCGGCAGTCATCAGCAGGCTGTGCTGTTGCAGACCTATACCCGTGACACCGGCGAGTTGATGCACGACTTGTCGGTGCCGATCATGGTCAATGGCCGGCATTGGGGTGGGTTGCGCCTGGGCTATAAACCGGAAGGGGCAAAGGCCGCGCGTTAGGGATTGTTGCTGATTATGCAATGAAGCTATTCCTGGGATAGCTTTTTCCAACTGGAATAAAACCGTAGCATGGCCAACATTGTTAGCCAGCTAACTAATGCTGCGGAGAAGCTCCATGCAAAACAAAGTCGATGTCGCCGTGATGATCGGCAGTGGTGTTCCCGAAACCCTGCGTGCGTTGGGTCAGAAAGCCTGTTGGGTGGTGCTGATCAATGGCGAGCAGCGCGGCACGGCGTTCGCCAGCCGTGATGAAGCGCAGGAATGCAGGGCTGCCTGGCAAGCGCTGTTGCGCCTGGAACAGTCAGACAGCCTACATTGAGGGGTATTACTGGGATTGATGTAGGCGCTGGTTCAACTCGTCCACGGGGATGGCCCATTCGGCGTCCTCACGCAGCTCTTCCTTCAGAAAATTCGCCTGTTGCGACGTCCAGAAGGGCGCATCGATCAGTTTCACATCTTCGCCCAGCGGGTGTGCGCCGATGAATGCGTCGATGGCCTCGGGGGTCGAATCCAGGCCCAGTTGTTCAAACAGGGTTTCGAGCGTCGGGATTGGCGCGTCCATATTTCAGTCTCCATGCAAGGTGATGGTCGTTGTGCATGTGAGGCTTGGTGCGCGGCAGAGTTCTATCGGCGTGTCAGGAATTGAGTGCACCTGAGTCCACAGCGGTTTTCAGGGCCCTGGCGGCGTCTTTTGCCGCAGTTGCGGCGGCGTCGACAGTTTTGAACCAACGGTCTTTTTCTACCTGGTGTGCTGTGACAGTGGTCAGCGGTGGTTTCGCCCGCATGATGATCACCGCTTGAAATTCACCGTCTACTTCCCTCGCATCGCCATGGATAAAAAATTCGCCAATATCAAATTCCGTCACGTATAGCCTTCCCTTCAAGGTAACTGCACTGATGAAACCTGACCCCTATGGGGCAAACTTCAATGGACGCGGTAGTATGGCAGTTGTTGAGGGGCGACGGCGCAGTAAAGTCATCCAGATGACGAAACGAGCCCTGCGTGAGGGGCGTGCAGGCTGGCTTCGAGTTTTTTGGCCAACTCGCAGGCTTGGATGTGGTTGCTGCGAAAGCCTTTGATCCTGCCGCTGGTGACTTCCAGGATATGAAAGAAATTACGCCCAGCAGGTACAACTTGGTAAAGAACAGAATTGGAGTACCCGCTGTCGCTTTGCAAGCAGTAGTATTGGCGCTCGTCTGGGCATGATGAGCGAGTGCTGGAAGACATTACGGCGTGTTGACGTGGTTGCATGGTCAGCTCCTGTCGATCGATCTTGTTGACCCACCAGCAGCGTTTCGGGTGGTTTTGTCCCCTGTTGCTGTTTTAGTATTGTCGTTGGCAGTCGATGCTTGGTTCCATGCCAAGTATTTTGTTATGTGTTTGATGTCGGAAACTGCGCTTTTTATTTGGGTTATTCTCTGAAGCTGGTCGGCCCGTATTCTCGGACCGTTGAACCTGTGATTTGCTGTGGGGCCTGAAGACCTTCGTCAGGTCCATCTCGCATGTCTGTACTAGTCTTACGACGCGGCAGCAGGATCTCTTCAGTTTTTTAACGCGTGTGTGATCGTGCCGTTACGGCCGTTTTTTTGTGCTGCCCGCTCTGGCGGTTGGTACTCTTTTTTGATGTGGGGGCGTTTCCTTGGCAGTCAGTAATCTGGATATGCACGCGTTGTTCGTGTTGGGTGATTTGCGCGCAAAGTTGGTCAAGCAGTTTCAATCCCGTTTCGTTTACATCACAGAGCAGACGCCGGAAGGCATCTACATCGCCGAAATCGATACCGAGACGGCGCTGGTCGTGGATGACAAGCAACACCTGGAACTCAAGGTGGGCGATCATTTTCGCGCAGCCGTGTTGCCCAGCCGCGAAGGTGGAAAGTTCGAATTGAAGTTCCGCGATATCAAGTTGACGGTGTATGGCTTGGGCGATTACGCCTTTGTTTCCTCGGCCGAAGGCCAAGGCATCGTGTTCAAGGAAGGCCACAGCGTGATGCTGGTATTTGCCGCCAACGAACAACTGCAGGAAGGCCTGACCAAAACCCTCAAGGCCTTGACCGGCAAGGCCGCCAAGTGGCGCAAGGGTGAATTGGTAACGTTCAAGGCCAGTGAGTAGTCGATAAACCTCGGGTGTATTTATGCTCTCTCGGAACCTCTACTACAGTTGAGTTGACTTAACTATTCAGAGGCTTCGCGCATTGGCAGCAAAGCCGTCCGCTATGGCTGCGAAAACGCGAGGTGCAAAGGCATGAAAGGATTGAGAACCCTATTGGCAGCGTCCCTGACGGCCTTGAGCCTGTCGGTGGTTTCATTGCCGGTATCGGCTGCCCAGGCACCGGTGCATTTCGCCGACCTGAACTGGGAAAGCGGCAGCCTGATCACCGAAGTACTGCGCTTTATCGTCGAGAAGGGCTACGACCTGCCCACCGACACCTTGCCCGGCACCACCATCACCCTGGAAACGGCCCTGGCAAAAAATGACATCCAGGTGATCGGTGAAGAATGGGCCGGCCGCAGCCCGGTGTGGATCAAAGCCGAGGCCGAAGGCAAGGTGGTGGGCCTGGGCGATACAGTCAAGGGCGCTACGGAAGGCTGGTGGGTGCCGGAATACGTGGTCAAGGGCGACCCTGCCAAAGGCCTCAAGCCTCTGGCCCCCGAGCTTAAAAGCGTACAGGACCTGGCGCGTTACAAGGACGTGTTCAAGGACCCGGAATCTCCAGGCAAGGGGCGCTTTCTCAACAGCCCGATCGGCTGGACCTCGGAAGTGGTCAATAAACAAAAGCTCAAGGCTTACGGCCTGGACGACAGCTATGTGAATTTTCGCAGTGGTTCGGGCGCCGCGCTGGATGCCGAAATTGCCTCATCGATTCGTCGAGGCAAGCCGGTGTTGTTCTACTACTGGTCGCCGACGCCTTTGATGGGGCGCTACAAACTGATCCAGCTGGAAGAACCACCGTTTGACGCCGATGCCTGGAAGACACTGACCGACGCGGAGAACCCCAACCCTAGGCCGACTCGGTCGTTGGCGTCCAAGCTGAGCATTGGCGTGTCGACGCCGTTCCAGCAGGAACACCCGCAGATCGCCGAGTTTTTTACCAAGGTTCAGTTTCCTATCGAGCCGCTGAACAAAGCCCTGGCTGCGATGAGCGAGAACCACACGGCGCCACGGGAAGTGGCTCAGGTGTTTCTCAAGGAGCATCCAGAGGTGTGGAAGGCGTGGTTGACGGCGGATGTGGCGCAGAAGGTTGAAGCGAGTTTGCGCTAACACGGTATGCAGAACCCTGTGGGAGCCGGGCTTGCCCACGATGGCGGTGTATCAGTCATGTATGTGTTGACTGTCACACCGCCATCGCGGGCAAGCCCGGCTCCCACAGTTGATTGCATGGCAGGCTTAGAACTTGGTTTGAATCGCCACCTCGAAGGTCCTTGGCGACCCCAGGTAATACGCCGGCGACACATGCGCAAACTCGGCATACACCTCATTCGTCAGGTTGCGCACGCGGCCGGTCACCGAGGTGTGCGAGTCGACCCTGTAGCGCAGGAACGTTCCGAACAACGTGTAGGCCGGCACCGTCATGGTGTTGGCATTGTCCGCATACACTTGTGCGACATACCGCGCATCCACGCCGCCTTGCCAATCTGGCGTGAAGTCATAGGTCAGCCATAGGTTGCCTACGCGTTTTGGCACGTTGGTCGGTGTATTACCCTTGCGCGAGACCACGGCGCCGCTGGCGATTTTCTCGTTGAAGTCGTCGTATTCAGCATCCACCCAGGCAAGGTTACCTTCCGCCAACAGTTTCGGTGTGATGCGCAATGAGCTGGCCAACTCGATCCCCTTGGACGACTGCGCCCCCACTGGGATGCTGTTGTTCGGGTCTTGCGGGTCGGTGACGGCGAAATCCTTGCGCTCGATCTTGTAGGCCGCGACCGTGGCCGAACCGCGACCCTCCAGGTACTCAAACTTGCTGCCCACTTCCCACTGTTTGCCGGTTGATACGTCGAACACTTGAGTGGTGGTCGATGGCTGCTCGGCCGCCGTGCTGTATTGCACATACACATTAGCCGAGGGGATGAACTGGTAGGTCAGTCCAACACGCCCGGTCACCGGTTCCCAGCTGCGCTTGAAGTGGCGTGGGTTGGTGGCCGTCACTTTGCTGTGGTTGGTTACGTCCAAGTCGATAGCGTCGTAACGCAGGCCGGTGAGCAGTGACAATTTATCGGTGAGGCCAAGGCGATTTTCCACGAACAAGGCTTTGGTGGTGACTTCGTTGGTCTTGTCCTTAACAAACCCGGGTTTGGTGCCTGGGATGTCATAGAAGTGCCCAGGGTTGTAGTTGTTCGGGTCTACGGTGCTATTGCCCGGTTTGTTCAGCGGGTAACTGGTGGTGCTGTTGACCTTGTACTCAAAGCCGCCGGACCAGGTGGTGGACAGGCCGAAGATCGTGTCGTCATGGCGCAGCTCGAACTGGTTGCCGTTCTGTTCGCCCTGATGGCGCACTTGGTAAGCGGTCGAACGGTTCACTGCGCTGTTGTCGGCGTTGTACTGGTAGGTTTCCAGGTTGCGGTAATCGCGCTGGCTGTCCAAGTGATAGAGGGTGTTCTTCAGCGTGGTGCTGTCGTTGATTCGATAGTCGATGATCGAACGTGCCCAGATCGTGCGCTGTTCGTACCGGCCATCGGCAACATTGTAGTTGTTGAAGCGGTTGTGCCGGTCGATCTTCAGCTCGCCGGCCTTGGGGTTGAGCACCGGAGTGCCCCAGTACGGGCTGTCTTCCTGTTCGTCCTGGTATTCCAGTGCCAGGGTGTGGGACAGGTTGGGGGTCAGGTCACTGAGCAGCGAAAACGCCAGGCTCCAGGCTTCACGCTGGTCGCGGTCGATGTAGCTGTGATTGGTGTTGCGGCTGACGTCCAGGCGCGCGTAATGCTGCACCTCGGCGCCCGGTTCTGTCAGCGCGTGGTTGAGGCCGAAAGCCATGCCGGCGGTGTCGTAGCTGCCATAGGTGAGCTGGCCTTCGGCGGCTTGTTCCTCGCGGGTTGCCAACTTCGTCACGTAATTCAGCGAACCGCCCACGGAGCCGGCGCCATTGATCAAGGAGGAGGGGCCGCCGACCAGTTCAACGCGGTCATAGATCCACGCATCCACTGGGCGTGCCAAGCCGGTGGCGACGTTGATGCCGTTGAACATCTGGGTGATCTGGCTGCTGGTAAACCCACGGTAGGACACAAACCCGCCAAACCCCGGCGGCGCGCTGGCGTTGACGCCGGGCAACGTGTTGGCCGCATCGCGAAAGGTCTTGGCGCCATGGCGCTCGATATCGTTACGAGTGGCGATGGCCACCGACGCCGGGGTTTCCCGCACGCTCAGGCCGAGGCGCGACGCCATGCCGCTGGATTGATCCAGGGTCAGGCCGGGCTCTGCGGTTTGTTCGCCATCGATGGTGGTAGGCGCCAACTCGAGCGCCCAGCCACAGACAGGCAGGCAGCCGAACAGGCCCGCCAACAAGGGTAAATGTTTCATGGTTGAATCCTGAAAAACTTGGCTTGAAAAACAACGCACAGCCGCGCGTATTCCCCGATGGGAACGTTGGCCGGTGCAGATCAGAAAGCGAAGGGGTCAGGCGAAAGCGGGAGGCGCGCGCGGGTTGGCCGTGGGCCAGGTGAAACGGGCAGGGATATCAGCGGCGAGAACCACCGCCGGTGGCGGCGCATGGGGTTGTGGCAACACCGCCACATTCAGGTTGGAACTCAGCGCCGGGCCCATGCCGCCGGTCGAACACAGCGGGCAACCAAACGCCTTCGACAGCGTCGGCAGGTTCTCATCCGTGGAGTTGCTCTGCTTGGGCGCCTGGGTACGCGGGTCCACCGTACAAAACTGCCCGCTGATACCGTTGAGCTGCATGCCCACCATCTGCCCATGACCAATACTGCACGCGAACACATTGAACAGGACGCAGCAATAGAGCATCCAGGCAATGAGCGAGCGGTCGGCACGAGCGATTTTCATGGGGCGGCACTTTACCATCACCCGCCGACGAAATACCCACAAAAAATCTCAGGGCGACTATCATCACTCGCACATTTTCAGGGAGCGCCCGCCATGAGCTTTGTCATCGCGCGATGGATCGTTGGGGTTTTTACCTGCATCAGCATGGTGCACCTATACTGGGCCGCTGGCGGCAAACTCGGCAGCCTTGCCGCCATCCCCCAACTGCCCGGCGAATTCGCCCACGGCCCCCGACCGGCGTTCAAGCCCTCAGCGCTGGGCACGTTCCTGGTCGCAATGGGCTTGGTCGCGATAGCGCTGCTCGTCTGCCTGCGAGCCGGGCTGTATTTTTCGCCGGTGTCCCATGGGGCGTTGCAATGGGGGATCAGTGCGATAGCCGTGGTGATGTTCGCCAGGGCGATTGGGGATTCGGAGTTGGTGGGGTTTTTCAAGAAGGTGGGTGGGTCGAGGTTTGCAAGGCTGGATACGTATTTTTATTCGCCGTTGTGTTTGGTGTTGGGGGTGGGGTTGTTGGTGGTGGCGTGGGGGTGAGGTGGGACTGAGCGATGCGAAATGTAGCTAATTGGCTCAATTCTATCCTTTTTTTTGAACAGCTCGAAAGTTAAGAGTTGATGAAGCAATAAACGTCTTCAGCGCTTATTTTTCCAGATGCTATTTTGTTTGCCGCTGAAGTGACTTCGTCTTTATGTTCGGTCGAGAATAAAAGCTGGGCCGCTGCATGTGTATCGCTTTCGTAAAACCGACATAGAATCACGTCTGGATGTGCTTCTAAATAATCGCGGATTTTTACGGCAGTGATGCCCTTTTCAAAAGTTGTCATACTGCTCCAGAGGTCACATATTCCCGTGCTGGATTGTTGAAGTAATAAAAAAACGTCATGCGAGCCCTCCAGGGCCTGATGGTCTATTTTTCTCGGGTCATGCGGTCGATTTTTGACAATAGAGTAAACGCTGCTGGCTTCATTTTTTTTGAAAAAATCTCCATTTTTAAGTTCGCTGGATAAGCTTCTTTTCAATAGGTATTCTTCAGCTCTCGAGTTGAATTCCGCTCCGCCTATCGATCGCCATTCTCGCTTAAAGGGCCAATTTTTTGAGAGTGTTTCCGTGATATGGCACCAGGAATTCCAGACGCTGACGAAGTCGTGATCAATCAAGGTCATCGTAGTGGAAGCGGGGTCTTTTATCTGGTCCTTACCTTCCCATGGTTTGACTCCAGGCTCATCTATGTAGAGCGTTTTCATTTCTATCTCTTGAAGTGATTTTGAGTCGTCGCCGATCTTTTAAGATGTCTTAATGTCACGCGCTTGTATTGTTGCTGGGCGAAAATGGCGTTGGTTTTAAGTTTCCAGGGTTAAAAAAAGAAAAATAATCCTGTGTTTTTATTGATTGCCAATACGTTTAAGTGAATCAATTTATTTAGTGTTTTTGAGTTTTCAGGTCTTAAATGTGTCTTCAGTATTTTCAAGGTTTTGCTTAGATCTGCAGGAGTACTTATGATTTCGTCCTCATATTCATCGATTATCTTTCCAGCTTCAATATTTATGCTTTCTAACGCGCCAGACTCTAAAAATTGTTGGTATTCTTCTTGCGTAAGCTTCGCACTCTCAAGTAGAGCGTCGGGGCAGTTGTTTATGTCTAGCAATTTCATTGCTTCTGTCGTGAGCGGCACGCAAATTGTCTTCATTTACTTGGAGGCTCATTGAAATGGGTGGCTTCCTTGTAAAGGAAGGGCATACAGAGATAAAAACTTACCTTTGAGTTCAATATAGGCTGATTTTGATTTTGCAGTGAGAAAAAAGTATCCGTTTTACTTCTGTGTTACTACGCTAAAAATCTCTCTGCGAGGGAGGTTTGTTATTTATAAGTCTCTAGTTTTGGAGTGGGTCAGCCCAGTTCTGCTATGTGTTATAATCTTCGTCTTTCCATTTTCCGGGCAGGCGATCATGAAAAACGGGTATGGCAAAGCCGACTCCAAAGAGGCGGGATCATTTTCTATAACTCAGCTGTGTATGTAACTGTAGACGTCTTCTTGCTGAATTTCTTTGATTTCCATCCTGCTAATTGCATCGTTTAGGAAGGGCAAATGCTCTGAGTGGAAGAAAATTTGGGCTACTCCGTGTGTTTCTGCGTCATAGAAGCTGAACGCTAGTACGGTTCGGTCTGCCAATATGAGCTTGAAATCATCTGATGTCGATAAGTGGCTTAGATTACTAAGATTGTTCCATGCGTCGCTGGGTTCGCTGTTTTTTTTCTGCATAAGTGTCACGGTGTAACGATAACTAGTGAGTGCGGTCGGGTCTATCTGATCAGGTTTTGAACTCAAGTGCTCTATTCCAGAATAGATCGAGGTTGCCTCGTTTTTTCTAAAAATGTCTTTGGGGCTTGATGTTTTTGCGAAATTTTTTAAAGCCAGATATTCCTGGGTTTTACTTTCGTACGGGAATCCCACGGTGTACCACATTGTGATTGTTGGCCATTCCGAGGTCAGTGCGGATGCAAGTTCGCACCATGTTTTCCAAACATTTTCAAAGTCCTGGTTTAGTAGGGAAATTGTCGAAAACTCGTGCTCGTTGGTCGCGTATAGCTGACCCCATGGGTGAATGCCGACTTCTCGGATGAAGACGGTTTTCATTAGTCACTCCTTAAAGTATGTGTGAGAGTCATCGCCGATTTCCAGTGGGACTTTACGGTGTTTGATAGTTGTTTCAGTATTGAAATGGGGCGCATGATTACCTTTCTTGTGCCCAAGGGAGTGTTCGCGAATTTCAATTTTTCGTTCGCGTAATCTAAACTCATAGACACGTCCTTGTGTATAGCGATTTTGATCGGTAAGTGTCTCTCGATAAACGCGTGCCGGATGTTGGTGTTTAGGGACGCCGCCAATTTCTTTCGCCCTTCTGAATGCCCCATTTCGGGAGAGTTTACTGTCGGCCCCTATGGGGGCTTCGGGCTCGTGCTCGTTAACACGAGCTGCGTAGGATGGCTCCTCAATGTTATGTGTCGGTTTACATCCGTTTCCACCCGGACACCGATTCAGTCCCAGCGGGTCTACCCACCCCGTAGGGTTAGGCACGTACTGGTACGCGTTGATCCCACCCGCCAGCTTCACCGGGTCGGGAGTCAGGTAACGACCAATATCTGGATTGTAGTAGCGATGGCGGTTGTAGTGCAGCCCGCTTTCCGGGTCGAAGTATTGGCCTTGGAAGCGTAGCGGGTTGTCGATCTTGTTTATGTCGAGGCGGCTGATTTGGCCGTAGGCGCGGTAATGCGCTGACCAGACGATTTCGCCGTTGGGGGCGGTGAGTTCCTGCGGGGTGCCGAGGTGGTCGAGTTGGTAGTGGAATGGTTGGGTGTCTTGCGGGCCAAAGCCTGCCAGCAGTGCCAGCGGACGGAAGCTGTCCGGTTCGTAGATGTAACTGCGGTGACGATCTGCGTGATGCTCAGCAACCAGCTTGTCGCCTTGCCAGAAAAACTCTGTGGTTATGCCGTCGACGGTTTTGCTGATCCGCCGCCCAAACGGGTCATAGCGGTAGCTGGCCGTTTGCCCGTTCGGTTGGGTAATGCCGATCAACCGATGCTGGCAGTCGTAGCGGTACTCGGTGACGAGTTGGTGACCCTTGCCGCGCCTTTGGCGGATGAGGTTGCCGAAGGCGTCATAGTCGTAATGATGATCGCCCTGAATCATCAACCGATTCCCCGCCACGATGTCCGGGCCGGGTCGGTCTTGCATCAGCAGGTTGCCCGCCGGGTCATGGCCGAAGCGTTCCTGCACGTCTTGCGAGTGGTCGGCCCTAGTCAGGCGGGCGAGGGGGTCGTAGTGGTAGTGGTGTTCACCTTTGCGAGTGTCTAGCAGGCGGGTCAGGTTGCCGGTTTTGTCGTAGTCGTAGTGGCGGCGGTAGAGGTCATGGTTTTCTTGAGTCACCGCGTGGGCGTGCAGGCGGTTTTGCTCGTCGTAGTGGTAATGACTGAGGAGCTGGCCTTGTTGGCGTTGATGCTCGCGGCCGGTTTTGAATAGGTGGGAGGTTAGCAGCGCACCATTTAACTCGACGGTGGCGAGGTGGCCGCCTTTGTCGTGGTTGAAGGTGAGACGATTGTTGTCCGGCAGGCGCAGGTTTTTCAGCTGACCGCAGGCGTCGTAGCCGTAGCGCAAGGTGCCCCAGCCTTGCTGTTCGGCGGTGAGGCGGCTTTGGGCGTCGTATTCGTAGGCTAGCGCCCAGTGGCCGTCGTCGACGCTGAGGAGGTTGCCCTGGCGGTCGTAGGCATAGTCAACAACACAGCCGTCGGGCAGGGTTTTTCGTACGAGGCGGCCGGAAGGGTCTCGCTCGTAACGGGTAAGAAGCTGACTGCCGTCGTCGCCGTGTTCGGTCTTTTCCAGCAGGTTGCCGTTGAGGTCGTAGACGTAGGCCGTGCGCTGGCCGTCAAAGCCGATTTCTTGCTGGATCAGCCCGTTGAGGTGGTAATCAAGCTGGTAGGTCTCGCCAACTTCGTTTTCGATCTCGGTCAGCAGTAACCGGGCGTTGTCGTAGCAGTATTTGACCTGGGTGCCGTCAGAATTAATGCGCCGGCTGATCAGGTGCAGGCCGTCGGCGTATTCGTAGCGGGTGACGTGGCCCAGTTCATCGCGTTCGGCGGTGATTTTTCCGTAGGGGTTGTAGCTGTATTCCCGCGTTGCGCCGTCTGGAAGTAGGACGCGAATCAACCGACCTACACCGTCCCGTTGATACTGGGTCAGGGCGCCATGTTCGTCCTCAAGTGCCGTCTGTCGCCCAAGATCGTCATAGCGATACCGCTTGATACCGCCATTCGGCAGTTGTTCTTCAACGAGCTGCCCACGCTCATTCCAGACCAGCCGATGGCACCCATTATCCGGATACCAAACCCCAATCAGTTGCCCGTGTTTGTTGTAGGTGTAGTCCGTAACGTTGCCGTCAGGATCAGTCTTACGCGTAATGTCGCCCTGGTCATTACGCTCATATTTCCAAACCGCCTCACCACGCCGTACGACCCGTACGAACCCGTTGTCATGCTCGTAGGAAGTCGGCTCATCCTCCCCAGGAAACAGCGCCACCAAACGCCCGGCTTCGTCGTACTGATACGCCGTCACCGCCCCCAGCGGGTCTTGCTCGACCGTCAGCCGGCCCTTGGCGTCATAGGATTTGAAATGCTCAGCGCCGTCCGGATCAATGCGCTGCACCAGCCGCGCCCGCTGGTCATGGACATAAACTTCCTGGCTACCATCGGCGTTGTGAACCGTAACCCTGCCGCCGTCCTCCCACGCATACCGCGTGTCCATCTGCGAAAAGCTGGCCCAATGGCGGACACACCGCGCCGCCTTACCAGCCCGTTCCCACTCCCAAAAGAAACTCGCCCCACCGGCCAACTGCCGTTCAAGAATGACGTGCTGATCGTCGTACCGATAAACCTCACTTTCGCCTACAGCGTTAGTCGCTGAAACCAGTCGTCCAGCTTCGTCATAGGCGTAGGAAACAAGATTCTGCTCAGTCACCCAGACGTAGGGTTCATACCCTTTGGCGCGATGAACCTGATAGTCCACGGCAACAATGCGGCCCAGCTCATAGCGCAAAAACAGCGACCGACCCGCACCGTTATCCAGCCGCTCAACCCGCCCCAAACGATCACGCGAAATACGCAGCCGGTTGTCATACGCATCGCTGATCGCCGTCAGCACACCGTCGCGAAAGTGATAAAACCGTGACGCCTGAGCCAGCACCAACTCATCAGGCAGCGACCCCAAGTAAATCGCCGCTTCGGCCGAACTGTTGGTGATCGCGGGCCTAGCCACAGTAGGCAGCGGAAACTCAGTACTGCGATTCTCATGATCCGTCCAAACCACCGAATCACCGTCCACCACCAACCGCTGCGCCAGCGAGTGACTCCAGCCAAACCCCAACCCACAATCCACTTCCACCGCACTGGTGCGGTACAAACGGGTCCACTCAAACGGCAATATCCCATCCAGCGCGCCATCGGTAAGAGTCAGCAACTCCTCGCCGGTGACCATCGACACCGGGCAGCCATTGGTGGCCGTTTTATCCGCAGGCGCCGCTGCATCCCCCTGTGGATTCTTCGCCGAGGCAGGCACATCATCCACATGCTCTTTGTGCTTCAACACCGCGTTCTGCCGCGCCCGCCAGCGCATCTGCATCGTGCCTTGCTTCAGCCCACCGACCACGCCGCGAACCGCCACGGCCTTATAGCGATCCACCGCCTGCATGAATTGGGTCAGAATCGCCAGCAGGCTCCTGACAAAGCCAACGGCCGCCTCAAGAATCCGCGCGCCATACTTGACCAGCCGCAAGCTCAGATACGCCACACCCGCCGCTGGCAGTGCGATCATCAACACTGCGCCAATCACCAGGTCGATCAGCAGCGACACCACAAACCCCGCCGCCACCTCGGCGATCTCGCCAGGCGGCAGTGCGTCCAGCCACAGCATCGCCGTGCGCACCATCAGGTACAGCGCGGCCTCATCGCTGGCGAGCAACATGGCCTTTTCCATGACTTTGGGTGCATCGGTGGCCAACTGCGCCAACTTGGCCGCCTCGTTGCCGAGTTGTTCGACGTACTTCAGCGGGTCTTCAAGAATCGCCTGCACCAGCTTGATGCTGTCCCACACGTCGCGGATCGCCGCCCAGCTGCCGGCCAGTACGCCGCTGCCAATCGCGCTGGCGGTCGATTGCTGCCAATAGGGTTTGAAGTCGTTCCATTGCTCGCGCAGCCATTGCTCGAGGTCCGCCGTCAGCCCGGCGTAGGACGCAAACAACGCGTCCACCTGTTGAATCGACGCGCCGCCTTGCACCCGCACCTGATACCGCCCGCCGGCCACGCAGGTATGCGAGCCTTTGCCGTGCTCATCGAGCATGACAACGGTGGAACTGCCGTCCTCCAGCCGAATCACCTCAACCGGGATGTCACCGATCGGCACGTCGTACACTGACTCGAATAGGCTCTCGATCTTCAGCTCGCCGCCCAGCGGGCACATGACGACGGTGCCCAGAACATCCGGGTCGGTCATGCTAGCCGTGGTCTGTGAGGCCCCCACCCGCAACACCCGATCCATGCCCAGCAGTGACGGCAAATCCGTTGCGTGGCTGACCGAGTCCAGCGCCCGCGCGTACCAGGCCCCCATCTGCTGGCGATACTCCGCCAGGCTCAGATGGAAGCCGTTGAGTTCATGTTCGATAAAGGCGATGTGGGCAGCGTTGGTCATCCGTGACGTCTCGGCAAAATGGCAAGGCGTCGGAGCATGCCGCAGGAAAAAGCGCCTGGATGAACGGCTGGGAAAATCAGAAAGGGACGACTTTAAGCGGGTAAAAACCGCGAAGAACTAGCCAGGAGACTTACACAAAAAAGCGATCCAACTGATTGCGCAAAAACGCGGCAAATAAAAAAACACGCTCATCCGTGCCCGATTTGCGCCCATGGCCGCTCCGGTGCCAAGAGCAAGTCGTCCCTGGATAGCAAGGCGTTTACCGGCCGCGTCGGCGTGGTCTATCTGTTCGATAACGGTTTGGCGCCGTATGCCAGCTACGCAGAGTCGTTCAACCCGCAATCGCGTGGCTTTGAACTGGAAGGTAAGGCCAGCCTCAACGATAACCTGGACATCACCGCGGCCTACGGCTACCTGGATAATCGCGCCAGCAAGTCCAACAGCACCGTGCAGGCGAGTGCGACTTATCAGTGGTAACTGGATGAGCAAGCTTTTTGTGGCGAGCGAGCTTGCTCGCGCTGGGGCGCGAAGCGGCCCCTCATCAGGACACTCGTATACACCCGGCAGACTGAGGTGTCAGGTGTTGGGGCCGCTTCGCAGCCCCGCGCGAGCAAGCTCGTTCGGCTCGGCCGATAAGGCAATTTAATGGCCCCTTTGTAACAAAATCCGCGCCAGAATCGCTTTTATTTTCAGGTGGTTAGGTGGGAATGCAAATGCGCACTGTTGGAATCATGCTGATCGCCTGCTCCATGGCAGGCGGTGCAGCTGCCGTGCAGGCACGGGAGCTGCGCGAGGGTGACAAGTACATGTGCAGTTGGGGCGCGGGCACCGCCGCCAGGGCCCAGGAACTCAAGCTGTCGGGCGTGTCGCTGTATGCCGCGCGGCAGAAGATCCAGACCATCAAGTTCAGCAAATCCTGGATGCGCATGATGGCCATGGGCATCACCGAGCAGACCTATGACAGCCGTTCACGGTTCAAGCCCGAGGCGATTCGCCAGAGTTTTTATCAGGATTGCCTGCGTTATAAGGTGGCGCGTAAATAACCCATTACCTGCACCGGCCAGTGCAAAATCTGCGTAAGCCTGTCCAACTTTGCCCTGGCGCCGCTCGCCATACTGGCGCCAGGTAAACCACGAGGCACAGGCCATGACTGATTACGTATTCACCCCCGAGCAGCTTCCATCCCTGGCGATCCAAGGCAGCGCGGCGCGTTTCCCGCTGCGCCGGGTGTTTTGCGTGGGCCGTAACTACAGCGAACATGCCCGCGAGATGGGGCATGACCCGGATCGCGAGCCGCCGTTCTTCTTTATGAAACCGGCCGATGCGGTAGTGCCTGCCGAAGGCGTGATCGCGTATCCGCCGCTGACCGCCGACCTGCACCATGAGGTGGAGCTGGTGGTGGCCATTGGCAAGGGCGGGGTGGATATCAGTCCTGAAGACGCCTTTTCCCACATCTTGGGCTACGGTGTCGGCATCGATCTGACTCGCCGCGACCTGCAAGCCCAGGCGAAAAAGCTTTCGCGCCCGTGGGAATGGGCCAAAGCCTTTGATGAGTCGGCGCCCAGCACGGCCTTGCAGCCGGTGAGTGTGGTAGGGCACCCGGCCAGCGGCAAAATCTGGCTGAAGGTCAATGGTGAACAACACCAAGTCGGCGACCTGGCTGATCAGATCTGGTCCGTCAGCGAAGTCATCAGCCACGCCTCCAAATCCGTGGCGCTCAAGGCCGGCGACCTGATCTTCACCGGCACACCCGCAGGCGTCGGTGCATTGCAACCGGGGGATGTGGTCACGGCCGGTATCGACGGCATCGGCGAGCTGAGCTTCACCCTCGGCCAAGGTTGAGGCTAAAGTGGTGCCCAGGCCACCCGAGAGACCGTTATGCCAGGCACCCGCGTCACCACCTATGGCATGGAGCAGCGCAGCGACCGCCCCGACTTCTATATCCGCGACAAGCGCGGGCGGGCGGCGCTGACCAGCCCGCATCGGCATGAGTACTTCCAGATCCAGATCAACCTGGGCGGCGACACCGTGCAGCATATCGGCGGCGCGGTGCGGCCGTTTCCGCACAAGGCCCTGGCGTTTATCCTGCCCCATCGCCTGCACGTGATTCCCCATCCTGAAGACGGCGAGTTCATGCTGATCAACTTCAGCCAGGCGTTTTTCCTGCCGCAACTGACCTGCGACCCGCTGGACCTGGAAGACATCCCCATCGGCCAGGCGCCGGAGCTGTCACCGTTTCGCTTTCAGGAGCAGCTGGATTTCATCCTCGACGACGCCGCCTTCGACGAAGTGAACACCTGGCTCACGCATATGCGTGCCTTGGACGCCCATCGCACCTTCGGCGCGCGCGAGCGGTTAAAAGGCTACGTGTTCCAACTGATCGGCCTGGTCTGCGAGCAGTACGCCGAGCCCTTGCAAGCATTTGCCGCCAACAACGCCACTCGACGCGGGCGCAAGGATGCCTTGGCGCGCGTGCAGGGCTATATCCGCGAGCATCTGCACGAGCCGACCCTCAACCTGACGGATGCCGCCGCCGCTGCTTTCCTATCGCCCAACTACCTCACCCACCTGTTGCGCAAGGAGACCGGCAAACCGTTCTCCCAGTGGGTACTTGATCGCCGCATGCAATTGGCGCGCACTTTGTTGCTCAACAGTGCGCAGATGATCGGAGTTATCGCCCAGCGCTGCGGGTTTACCGATGAAGCCTACTTTTCTCGTTGTTTCCGCAAGGCCCATGGCTTCGCGCCGGGGCAGTTTCGCCGTCAGCAACAGGCGCAGCCCTTGTAGGCCGCGCGTTTTACAAATCCACCACAAACCTTATGTTTCTATGTGCATACAATTGCATCCTTCAACAGGAGGCCTGTATGCAAACGCTGATACGTGTGGCGACACTGGACGATATCGACACGCTCTTCGCTATCCGCACCTCGGTGGTGCAAAACCACCTGAGCCGCGAACAAATGAACGACTTGGGGATTACCCCACAGGTGGTGGCGGATAGCATCCGCGAAGCACCGTGCGTGTGGATCGCCGAAGTGGAAGGTCAGCCCGCCGCCTTTTCCATGGTCGACCTGGCCGCAGGCGAGGTGTTTGCGATGTTCGTACAGCCCGGCTTCGAAGGCCGTGGCCTGGGCCGCCGCTTGATGGCGGTGGCGGAAGCAGCCTTGTTTGAACGCCACGACACGCTGTACCTGGTCACGGACGGGCGCGACGAAATCCGCGCTAACGGTTTTTACCAACGGCTGGGCTGGTCGAAGGTTGACCGCGTCGAGGGTGATGACGTTCGTTATGAGAAGAGCAGGGTGCCTTAATGCCATGAACCCATCACCAGCCCCTTCGTCCTACAGCTTTCGCTACTTTGCGATTGGGGTTGTGTGCGTCGCGGTGTTACTGGGCGGCTATTTCGTGCGGCTTAATGCCCAAGTCGATCGGGAACGGGCAGAGGTGGTCGAGCGTTTGGCCCTTTGCAGGCAAGTGGAACGTGTGGCCGGCGCGGCGGCGTCAAACAGCGCTGAACTTCGCGAGACGTGCCGTCAATTCAATGGGCAGTCCTCCAACAGCGTTACATCGCATTTGGTAATAACCATTTTTAATACAAGGAAATATAAGCGGTACTTGCACCAAAAAGTGGCACTTATAATCCCGTCTACCTTAAAAAATGTGTGGTTATTGAATGACTTACGACGATTTTAATCCGACGAAAGGATTAAAATAATCTTGTTCCGGCTTTTCTCAATCGATACTATAGCCGGGCGTTCACCTCCCACGGTTTATGCATTTTTAAATCCCAAGTTTCCATCAGCTACTTGGGATTTTTTTTGCCCGAAATTTGACCTCGGCGTCAAACTTCACTGTCGGCAAACTCTGCCCGCATACGCCCATTACGTTTGGCCTGGTACAGCAACTTATCGACTGACTCGATAAACGCCAGCATATTACTGTTGGGCGTAACGATATGCGTACCGACCCCCAGGCTCAGGGTCAGCAGCTTGGAAACCGCCGAAAAGCCATGCTCGATCTGCTGCTGGCAAATCAGATGCAAGCAACGCCGTGCCACCTGCCGCGCCGACGCCGCATCCGTCTCCGGCAGCAACCACACAAACTCCTCGCCGCCGATACGCGCAATGAAATCCCGTGGCCGGTTGGCCGCCAGCGACAAGGTGCGCGCCACCTGGCGCAAGGCTTCGTCGCCCTTGATATGGCCGTAGTGATCGTTGTACTGCTTGAAAAAATCGATATCGAGGATGATCAACGACAGCGGCAACTGGCTGCGCTGGGCGCTGGCCCATTCGCGCTCCAGCACGGTGTCGAACATGCGCCGGTTGGCGATGCCGGTGAGGCCGTCCTGGAAAGAATATTCCTCCAGTTGTTTCTGCAGGCGGATCAGGTGCTCTTCGGTCTTTTTGCGCTCGCTGATATCGAACATGAAGCCGATCAACGCTTCAACTTCATCGCCCTTGCGCACCACATGCACCACGTCACGGATCCACACATAGTCGCCATTTACCGTCAGCGCGCGGTAGTCGGCCTCGTGATCCTCACCGGCGCGCGATTGCGACACGCAGAAATTCACCACGTATTCCCGGTCGTCCGGGTGCATGCGTTCGACCCAGTCGTCCACGCTCACCCAGCTTTGCGGGGCCCAGCCCAGCAGCGCTTCGATCTGCGGGCCGATATAGCTGAAGGTCATGGTCTGCCAATCGATGCGCCAGGGGATGGCCTTGGTTGACTCCAGCAGCGTTTTGTACACGGCACTGTCGGGCGGGCTCGGTGGAGTCAGGCTCATGGCGGCGGCTCGGAATGATGGCAAAGAGCCAAGATCGTGTTTTGAACGACGCCGAGAGTCAAGCCTTCGGCATCGCAGCAGACGAGAGGTCGCGTGCTGGGTTTTTGGCGCCAGCACGCCAGCGTTTACACGGCAAAATGCGGCACATGTATCACTTTTGAATTAATTGTTCTGTGGCCGGCAAAAGCTTATCTATGCTGGATGCATCACACCTATAGGGTCGAACCCAGAGACGGGGTTTTGTCATGATTCCGATCACCGAACTCAACCGCATCATGGCCGCAGGCTTCCTGCCGCTGTCGTGTGATTGCAGCCTCAACAGCGACGGCTCGTTGCGCATCAGCGTGTTCGAGCCGGCGTCCGGGCGTGTCGACCTGTTGCTGACCCGGGTCTCGCCCCAAGGCCTGGACAGCGTGCGTTCCATCGCCAACCTGATTGGCGAACTGCGCACCGAGCTCAAGGCCGGGCGTCGTGGCTTTGCGGCATTCGGCTAGCTATTGACGGTGCTGGTTGGGGCAGTGATTGCGCCGTAGTAGCGCCAGCAGCAATGCCGGTGTTCCGGGAGGATTACGCAGCCGCTGAGGCTGACGATCAACAGGGCGGCAACCAGCCTATAAAGGCGACGGGTCATGATATTTCCTCAGTGTGTGTACGGCGTTACTCCTTGAACGCCGCCACCTGTAAAAACCCGTCGCAATGCTTTCAAACATTTCATCAAGCGCCGCCATCCCCTGAGTAATACTCGTCTCAACCACCTGAGTGGTAGAAGCAGAAGCACAGCAACACACACATCTGTCTGATGTACTGGAATCCAACTGTGGGAGCGGGCTTGCTCGCGAATGCGGTGGTTCAGTTACAAATAAGCTGACTGACCCACTGCATTCGCGAGCAAGTCGAATCGGCGCACTGCTGCTCCCACAATTTTGACCGAGTTTAGCTGCCACCACTCAATGCTCTGCTTTTCTGTGGGAGCTGGCTTGCCTGCGATACAGGCGCCTCGGTCTACCTCACCTCAACCCGGTTCTACACACTCCACCGCTCGATCCACCAAAGCCCTCGCCATATCCACCAGATGCAGCACCGAAATCACCAGTGTTTGCGACGTCCCGTCCAATCGCTCGCCAGCCTCTTGCGCTGTGGCAGACGCACAGCACAACAAGCTGCTGGCATGCACCCAAGCACTTTCAAAACTGGTTTCAGGGTCAACGGTGAATAGCATCGGTTCTACCGTATCGGGTGAGGGAGCAGGGGAGAGATAGTGATCCAGGGCGCGCTTATACGCGGCGTACTTTAGTGTTTGGTCACTGTCTCTGAACGGTTGATCCGCGTTTCCTGTGTTCATCATGAAGTACCTCTAGTCAGTTAAAAACGCTGCAAAAAAATGAAGCGTCGCGACTAGTCATTTACAGGCTGCTAAACCCGGTCACTGAATTGGCAGTGACGGGTGGAGACTAGCTAGCTGAATTGGGAGGCGCAAGCGGTTGGGGTTTTCTCGGAAACGTCCTGCGAGGGAAAGGGAAATATCGGCGATGACCCGATTAAACAGGCTGGACGAGCGAAGACGAAATCTTCAGCCGCTGCCGCGTTCGTCAAATCCTTTGTCGAACGGCAGAAAGCAAGTGAGGTAATGAAGCGAGGTTTGCTGAGCAGCGTGTAGAGCGCGCAATTACAGGCGACGTAGGAAGGATCTGACGATGTGCCGGGTGGCGTCGGTGGTGTCCAGTTCGTCCAGGGCGCCATAGGCGTGCCACCGGCAAGCGACGATCTCGTTGCGCGGCCGCGCGTCGGCAATGTTTACCACCGAGGCTTCGAACACGTGGTGCACGGTGTCGCGGGCCTTAAGTTCCTGCAAGTACAGCAAGCCGTCCACGTTTAACCCGGTTTCTTCTTCCAGCTCGCGCTCGGCTGCACCGACCGGGCGCTCATCACGCTCGACCTTGCCGCCGGGCAGTGCCCATTTTGATCTGGCCTTGCGCACGAAGAGGATATGCCCCTCGTGTTCGCAAATGACAGTGGCCCTTATTTTCATCGAGTGTGCCCACGCGCGGGATGAGTGTCATAAAAGTGTAATGCAATTGTCATGCTAAGTGCTTATGGCGCACAGGGGTGGGGATGTGGATACTGACCGATTGATGAAAACGGACGAGGACAACAGATGACTACCGTACGTTGGGGCATGATCGGCTGTGGTGATGTAACTGAGTTGAAGAGTGGACCCGCTTTCTACAAAGCGCCAGGCTCGGCCCTGGTGGCGGTGATGGGGCGCCGTGAGGCGGCCGTGCGCGATTATGCGGCACGCCATGGCATTGCGCGTTTCTATACCGACGCCCAGGCACTGATTGACGACCCCGAAGTAGACGCGGTGTACATCGCCACACCGCCTGACAGCCACCTCGAATACAGCTTGATGGTGGCCGCGGCCGGCAAGCATTGCTGCGTCGAGAAACCCATGGCCCTCAACGCCGAGCAAAGCGCGTTGATGCAGCGCACCTTCGAGCGCGCCGGGCTGCACTTGTTTGTGTCCTACTACCGCCGCTCGTTGCCGCGTTTCCAGCAAGTACGTGACTGGCTGCGCGACGGGCGCATCGGTGAGTTGCGCCAAGTGATTTGGACGTTTACCAAGCCGCCAGCCGCCGCCGACACCAGCGCCGCTAACTGGCGCACTGACCCGACGATCGCCGGCGGTGGCTACTTTGCCGACCTGGCCAGCCACGGGTTTGACCTGTTGCAGTACCTGGCCGGCGATATCGTCGAAGTCACCGGGTTCACCGCGCGCCAGGCCGGGCTGTATGCGGCGGAAGATGCGGTGACGGCCTGCTGGACCTTCGGCTCAGGTGCGCTGGGCATGGGGTGCTGGAACTTCGTCGCGGACCGTCGCGAAGATCGCGTCGAGCTGATCGGCAGCCGTGGCCGCATCACCTTTGCGGTATTCGAAAACGAGCCGTTGCGCCTTGAAGGCGAGGTTAACGAAGTGCTCGAAGTGCCTCACCACGAACATATCCAGTGGCATCATGTGCTGGCGATGAACGCGCACATTCGTGGCGAAGCCGAGCATCCTTCGCTGGCGATCGAGGCGTTGAAGACCGATCGAATTCTGGACAAAGTATTGCAGCGCAATCCCAACCGTCCTGAGTAGTTTTCCAACCCGTTGTGTTGCTTTGGCCACTATCGTTTATGGCCGCCGGTTTCAACAATAGCGGCTTACTTTTTTCAAGGATTAGAGGGATGAACTACAAAACAACATGGATGGCAATTTGCCTGGTGCTGGCCAGTATGGCGACGCAAGCGGCACCCCGGGAGCAGCGGCCGGCGGGGGATTTTGATTTTTATGTGCTGTCGTTGTCGTGGTCGCCGACCTTCTGCCTGACGCACCCCGGCAACGAACAGTGCACAGGCAAAGGCTATGGGTTTGTGCTGCATGGGTTATGGCCGCAATACGCCAAAGGCGGCTGGCCGGCGTCGTGTGATGCGCAATCGCGACTGTCGACAGAGGACTTGGCCAAAGGCGCGTTGATGTTTCCCACCCAGGCCTTGCTCAAGCATGAATGGACCAAGCACGGTACGTGCAGCGGGCTGGACGCTTCGGGTTACCTGGAGGCGACCGATAAGGCATTGGCGGCGGTGCAGATTCCGCAGCAATTGCAGCCATTCAACGTACCGAATTACCTGGAAGCTGGGGAAATCGCGGCGCTGTTCCGTAAGAGCAACCCGGCCATGGGCGACCATGGCATGGCGGTGATCTGCAAGGGCAAGGAGTTGTCTGAAGTGCGCGTGTGCCTGAGCAAGGAACTGCGCTTTGCCGGTTGCCCCAAGAGCGTGAAGAGCCAGTGCCGTGGCGGTGATATTCGCATCCCGGTGCAGCGCTGATCAGGGGCCCGAGTGCAGTCAAATGGCGGCTGGCGTGGCATTCGCCGCTCCGGCGCGGTCCGCCAGGTAACGCGCTTGCGTTTTCATAACCCGGTCCGCGGTCGCCTAACCATTAGCTGTCCAACTTTTGGGGCGCACTTCAACTCACCGTATTCGCGAGCAAGCCCGCTCCCACATGGGTTAGGTGGCGCCCATTAGTCCACGCAAACCAACCGGCCCTCCGATGTGGCGCACCTCCAAGCTGCACCGCAGAAACCTTGTGGGAGCTGGCTTGCCTGCGATGGCGGTGGGTCAGCAACACTAATGCCAGCTGGCACGGCCTCATCGCAGGCAAGCCCGCTCCCACATGGGTTAGGTGGCGCCCATCAGTCCACGCAAATCGCCCGGCCCAGCTTGCCTTTCTCCACCGTCGCCGAGCAGCCGAAGTGACTGTTGTCCACCTGGCACGTGCCCGCTACAGGGCCGTTACCCGATTGCGTGGTCACGCTGGTCTGGCACTCACCCTCACACTGGCTCGAATCAGTGCAGGCCTTGCCCGCGTCCTTGTATGGCGTGATGCACTTCCAGCTCTGCAACTTGCCGACCTGCCTCATCGTGCCACCGCCCGCCAGGCAGGTGGACGCGGCGGCGTCCTGTGCCGGTGCAGCGGTGGGCGAGTGGGTGGAGCAGGCCGATACCAACAGCAGGGCGGCCAAGCCAATCATCAATTTCATGCAAAAATCCTCATGGAGTCAGCGCAGTAGTGCAGTGTACGGGCGATTGGACTACTTTGATTGGCGAGCGATCCCTACCTGGAACTGACCCATGCACACCTTATGGAAACGCTATTTAGCTTTGCTGGAAAACGACCTGAGCACGCAGATTTTCGACAACGTAAAAAACCTGCTGGTGTGCGCGCTGCTGTTTGCGGCGGGGACCAATACCTTGCTCGGGCAACGTGAACTGTTTATCGGCGTGTTCGCCTCCAGCGTGGCGGGCTGGGGCCTGATTATTTTGTCCGCCGTGTTGATGGTGTTGAACATCAGCGACGGCATTCGCCGGCTGGCCAAGCTGCGGTATCACCTGGCGCTGCAACTGTTGCTGATCCTGGTTTACCTGGTGATTGCCGAGCGGGTGGTGGAGATAGTCTGGGGCTTTCGGGCGCATTGAATCGCTTGCGGGTTTGACCAGCGTTCGCCGTGTTCGAGTTAGACTCGCCAACTCGCTGCCCCGGGATGCGCAACATGCAGACGCTTTATTGTTACGTCGATGGCTCTGACAACGAAACCATTGAGTCGGTGTTGGTAGACGCCTTTCGCACATTGATCAACGATTGGGCGCCATTTGGCGCTGTGTTTGTCAACCACATTCAAGAGCGTGCCCCAGGCATGGCGCCTGATGACCTGAGCGATTGGTTTATCGGGCTCAATCTGCCTTTACGTCATGCTGGCCGCGCTCAAGTTAGCCAACTGGTTCTATTCACCAAAGCCATGGCTCGCGCAACGGGGCGTGATTTCGTGGTGGGTATTTCATCGGCCTCGGGACTGTCCGAGGATTTGGTATTTCTCGACGCAAATGCCGACGAAACCGACGCTGTGCGCCTTTCTACGATGTTGGAGACTGCACCCCATGGGGCTTGATATTCATCTTGAAGCTGACAAACGCATGACCATGGCGCACTTGGCTGACGCAGTAAACGCTGTGGGTGGTGGGGTGCTGGAGCAGACTGAACAGTCGATGGCGGCTGGCTTTGATTCAGGCCTCTCCCTGAGCGGCTGCGATGAAGTGGAAAATTCGGAAATTCGAGCACAAGACCCGCACGGTTTGGTCTTTACCGTGGCCACTCGTGCTTATTTGCGCATCAAGGGGCTAACGCCAGACGACGCCGATCCATTGGCTGACGTAAGGGCATGGGTGGAACAGCTGGCGGCGAGGTGTGATGCGTGCTTCTTGATATCGTTCCAGTACGAGTCCCTCATGTATCTTCGGGACGAGGGCGGCCTTCGCGTTCTGTAGTGCGCCACCAGGGCTGCGTGTTTCAGGTATCCTGCGCGCCCCGCTATCACTGATTCAAAGAAACATGACCGGACAAGACATGCAGGCGCTGCTCGAGTCGATCCTCGACGAAGTTCGTCCACTGATCGGCCAGGGCAAAGTCGCCGACTACATCCCCGCGCTGGCCGACGTGCCCGCCAACCAACTCGGCATCGCCGTGTACGGCAACGATGGCTCGGCCTATTGCGCCGGTGATGCCGATACCCTGTTTTCGGTGCAGAGCATTTCCAAGGTGTTCAGCCTGGTGCAGGCCATCGACCACGGTGGCGAAACCATCTGGGAACGCCTGGGCCACGAGCCGTCGGGGCAACCGTTCAACTCCATGGTGCAGCTGGAGTTCGAGCGCGGCCGCCCGCGCAACCCCTTCATCAATGCTGGCGCGCTGGTGATTTGCGACATCAACCAATCGCGCTTCGCCGTGCCGATCCTGTCGATGCGCGACTTCGTACGGCGCCTGTCGGGTAACCCGCACATTCTGGTCAACAGCGTCGTCGCCGACTCCGAAGCCCAACACGGTGCGCGCAACGCGGCCATGGCCTACCTGATGAAGTCCTTCGGCAATTTTCATAATGACGTGGATGCGGTACTGCACAGCTACTTCAACTACTGCGCGCTGCAGATGAGCTGCCTGGACTTGGCCCGCGCCTTCAGCTTCCTCGCCAACGAGGGCGTAAGCGCCCACAGCGGCGAACAGATCCTGACCGCGCGCCAGACCAAGCAAGTCAACTCGATCATGGCCACCAGCGGGCTGTATGACGAGGCGGGCAACTTTGCTTATCGCGTGGGCTTGCCGGGCAAGAGCGGGGTCGGCGGCGGGATTGTTGCGGTGGTGCCGGGGCAGTTTACGGTGTGCGTGTGGTCGCCGGAGTTGAACGCAGCGGGGAATTCGCTGGCGGGGATGAAGGCGTTGGAGTTGTTGAGTGAGCGGATTGGGTGGTCGGTGTTTTGAGGGGCTGGGGATTGACGGCGGGGGCCGTAGATCCCCATGGATACCTAAGCTTTACGCGGTTTCACGAACAGATCGAGCATCAGGAACAATGCGCCGGCAGTAATCGCAATATCGGCAATATTGAACACGCCGGTATGCGTTGGCCCGACGTTCAGCACCATGTAGTCAACCACATGACCGTCCCGAAATACGCGGTCGATCAAGTTGGCAATACCGCCCAAGGCAATCGCATAAAGCGGCAAGACCTTACGCAGCGGCTGGTTCCAATTGGAAAGCGACCACCACGTAGCCCACGCGACCACGATGGCCACGCCTGCGATAAAGATCAGTTCTTTAACCTGTGGCGGCAACGCCGCGCCCAGGCTGAGGAAGGCGCCGGGGTTAAGGCTCAGTTCCAGCGCCAGGTTGATTGGGTTGGGGCCGATTTTAAAACTGCTGGCTTGCAGTGAAACCAGGGCCAGTAGCTTTACCAACTGGTCGACGGCGCGATGCCGGCGAGGAGGGCGAAGGTGCGGCCTCGCAGTAGGGGTGACGTGCTCAAGCGGTAACTTCCTGTTTCGGGCTTTCGATAGAGCGCCAGAAGATAGCTCAGGCGCTTTATCTCGTCCATCTCAGGCCACCGAGTGATCGTGCCCACGCTCTGCGTGGGCATGCATCCTGTGACGCTGCGCGTCACGTTGTTATGCATCGATGAAAGCGTCCGGGGCGGCATTCCCTAGCTGCGCAGGGGGACGATCTTTATGCGGCTGGGTGGGCTATGTTCAAGGCCTTGTCTACCAGCAACTGCACGCCTTCCAGCATCCTGCAAATGCCCAGCGCGACATTGCGTTGCGAACCCTCGATTTCAAAGGCCATATGGTTGGCGATTTCGCAGACGGACGCCAGGTCCTGGGAAGCATTGACCAGCAAGGTTTCGGTGCCCAGGTCGGCGCACACGGTGAAGATACCTTCGCTGGGCTCGGGAATGGGTTTGCCGGGGTTGAGGTAGTGGCTGATCGCGCGGTAGGCCACTTCGTGCAGGGTGCTGGTGTCGAAGTCTTGCTGGCCTGGGGGATTTGGGCTGTCTTTAATCATGGTCAAGCTCCTTTATAAATGGAACTGCCACAATTCGCGGTCAAACGAAATAGGGTGGCAGCTATACGCGGGTTGACCGACCGGCCAAAAGAGCAACACCGGCATACCCGAAGGTATCCCGCGCACAGCTGCCGCGACACGATACATCAGGCGTAAAAAAAACGCCCAAGATCGGTGTTAGCGCATTTGCTCTTTTGGAGTCGGACGGTCAAATCCGGTCGCTGAATCGGCAGCGACGTCGAAGAGGTTAGTCAGCGCACTTCCGAGCGACAACCTGAAACCACTGTGGGAAATGTCCGAGAGCCCCCGGCGTCGAGCGCTCTGCAACCGCGTAAGCTGCACCGACTCAAGGAAGATGCCGACCATGCCCAAACCGCCTAATCATGTCGTCCAAACCGCAGCAAAGTAGCGTGTTTTACCTTCGAGCCGCATATCCGTGAGCGCGCAGGCCGCTGGGGTTACAAGCACGAAAACATCTATTTTTTTGATGGCGAGGGTGACGCCTGCGAGCTATGAGCCAGGCGCAAACCACTGTACCCAGCCCGCCAATAACAGCAAGAGTACCCCGACGCACAGCAGCGCGGCGTACGCCGGCCGTACGCGGCGGATGCGGTCTTGCAGTGCGCCGATGGCGCAGAGTGCGATGAGCAGCGCGAACACCCAACTGGGCAGGTGGGCGGTGATGCCTAAACGGTTTCGTGCTCGTGGCGTGTGGGCTGCCTCTTCTGATGAACTCTCGGACGGCTTCTTTGCTGGGCTGGGCTTGTGCTTACTCATGCTCTTTTCTCTGTGCCGCGACGCTGCTCTTCGGCAGGGGCAATACCATGCTGACTTCTTGCTGGTAGCGCCGGTACCGTTCACCAAACAGCACCACCAAGTCTTTTTCTTCAAAGTAGGCGCCGATAAAGATATAGATCGTCATGCCCACCGCAAACAGCAGATGGCCCGCCGTCATATGTGGCGTGGCCCAGAAGGCGATCAGAAACCCCAGGTACAGCGGATGGCGCACGACCTTGTAGAACCATGGCGTTCTGAACACCGGCGCTTGTTGTGGCGTGTTGCGCCAGCGGTCGATGGCTTGCTTGAGTCCGAACAGTTCGAAGTGACTGATCAGCAAGGTTGCCAACGCCACGAGGCCCCAGCCCAGCCAGAACAGCACGGTCAACAATGCTGTGGCCCAGGTGGGCTCCACCTGCCACACCGTGAGCGTGAGCGGTTGCCACAGCCAGAACATCAACGTGAGCATCAGGCTGCTCAGCAATACATACGTTGAGCGTTCAGCCGCTGCGGGGACGAATGCTGCCAACCAGTGCTTGAAGCTTTTACGCGCCATTACGGTGTGCTGGACGCTGAACAGAATGATCAGCAAGCAGTTGACCGTGGCTGCCAGTGGCCAATCGACAAGAGGGCCGGAGTCGAGGTGTTTGGGCACGACTACGCCGCCTACAAACCCTATCAAATAGAGAATGGTGCATAGGAAGATCAGGTAGCAGCTGGTGCTGTAGACCAGCGCGGCGGCGCGTGCCGCAAGGCTGTTTGGATCTTTTTTTCGGTTCATGGACGAGTCCTTTCGCTCATGCTGAATGGGTAAGCCAATCGATGATTGACCTCTGGACCGGCTAAGCTAGCGCAGTTTGTGGATTAAGTAACCTGTGAGAATTGACAGTTCTTTAGACTGTTTTGGTCTTCAACTTATCCAGCAGGCTGTGTTGCGCCACGGCGCCGATTTATAACCGCTGCACTCCATGCAACAACGAAACCTGGAGTCATTCAGAGATGGCTTCGAGGGTGCAGGTAGGAAGAATGCGCATTTTTTTGAGTTAAATCTTAATGAAGCTCGTGGCCCTTCACATTTTTCAGGCGTTGCTCGACAATGCGCCCTCTGTTCCGGAGTAGTTCAGCGGTAGAACACTCGGCTCTTAACCGGGTGGGCGCTGGTTCGAATCCAGCCTCCGGACCCATCACATACACAGCAATCTGGGCAGACCTTCAGATCACACAGAGTGACTAGCATGGACGCAGGTTATGCAGTTTTCCAACTGTCGAAAGCGCTGCTCGCGCACGATGTGGATTGCGGTCCAGTCGCTCGCTTTAACGCCCGCAGACGTATCTCACGCTGGCAGCAGGTCATTGGGAACCTGCTGCAAGGCTCCGTCGAGTATGGCTCGCGCACACCGATTGCTGAGATTCCAGCCTGGGTTACGCTAGAGGTCGTTACGGGCGGTTTTGCTACCGGCAATCTGTTGGCAGGTGGCGAACTGACGGACTATGAGCGTGAACTGGCCGCCTCTATTCCAGGTATTCGTCCAGGCTTTGAACGGCTCGATATCAATGCCTGGCATCTCACGGATGACGGCCTTGAGGCGCTGCACTCACGTTTAGCCCGTTGTGATTATGCGGTCGATGTGCCGGAAGAGGCCGCGTTACTGACAGTAGCTTGGCTAGTCGGGCAGCAGCGCACCGAGCAGGCTCGGGCGCTGATAGACGTGATTGGGCCGTTCTTTGACCGACTGCGTTTCTTCCCATCGATCTCTACGCAGTTGCCGATCTCTGCCGCGCAGGTTCATATTGTGGACGCTGGCGATATCAAGCAGTTGCTTTCAAACTTGCCTTCCCAGGCTCAGATCGTTGTGCAGAAACACACGATAGAAACGCGTTTACCGCTTTATGATTCAGCTGTTTCGCATTTCCTCCTGACCTATGAGGCTGGCTGGCCGTGCCGTAATTACCCGAGTGGGTGGCGCGAGCAGGCGGCCGAGTTAGAGCTGGATTTTAAGCGGCTCGGTATCGACAGGCGCTCTTCGGATCGCGTGGAGGAACTGTTTTCTTTACTTGGGCAATGCGCCCGCGACGCGCAATCACTCACCGGGCGTCAAGTCGGTCGCATACGGCAAATCGTCGATGATTTTGTGCGTAAGCATGGCGATCCGGGTTCAGCCTCTCACCGTGCGTTGCGTGCGAATCAACTTAGTCAGGTGGCGGGGCCAGAGCATCACCTCATCGCTCGTATTGTGGCGAATCGGCTCTCAACGTATCCCGCGCAAGGTGGTCTCTCGGATTTTGCTGATTTGGCAGCACCGATCACTGCTGAGGAGGCATCGGCGTTTGGGCAAGGCGAGGGCGTTGCCATTCCACCAGCGATCCAGCGCCGTCTTCAGCGATGCCGGAGTGGGACGATCAGCGAATTGATCGAGCATGGGCTGATTACTTCAGGTGATACCGTCGCGCGGGTGCTGCCCGCGATGACAGCGCAACTGAGTAGCTCAGGGTTGCGCGATGAAGCGCTGAGAAGGGTATACGCCTCTACCTATCGCGCGTTCCGTCGACGGCGTTCGTTATTACTGCTGAACCTTCAGCGTCAGGTTGGCCTCAGTGAGTTGCCTTGGGTCGCCGTCATTGAAGGCGACCGCCAGTCCGGTGCTGTGGTGGCGGGATCTGCCAAGCAAGCGCTGGTTGAGTCATCGGCGTTGACGCTTTCTGCTTTCCCATACGCCATTCTGCCTAACAAGCTTCTCCAGGAGTTTTCAGCACTGGCGGACACTGCGGAACTGGACTTGCCCTTTGTGGAAGAGGTCGCAGCAGATATCTTCATGGGTAAGTTTTCCGATAAGTTTGCCGATGCCGCCAGGCGAGCAGGCCGGGTGTTAGCAGGCTCCCTTTACGCACGCTATTACGACATTGATACCGATGAGCTGGCGAGCCTTGTTACCCGAGGTCGGCGACGTGCGCGAGTGGCAAGCGATGCTTTCGCGACGTTGTGCGCAAAGCGTGCAGGGGCCGAGTTGGGTACGTGGCACCCGGCGACCAACGGCACCATTCTTGAGCAGCAGCAGATTTTAACCACGCAAAACCTCGCGTTACTGTTTGAAGAACTTGGGTTGAAGGTTTTGCTGCGGCCGAGGCTAGGCCGCATGGTGCAGGCGTGTTTTGAGTGGATCTGCAAACGGCAGCAGATGCGGATTGAGCACTATCATGCTCGGTTGATAATGCTCAAAAATACGGCCTATGCCTGGCGCCAGATGGTGTTCTATCTGGCTATGCTTGATGAGCATGAGTGCAGAGATGCCCTGGCGTCAGTCGAGGCTTGTTTCGCCGCGCAGCCAGTGGCTTTTCGAGAAACATTCCTGCCGCTGATGAGCGGCTTGCGCAAGGCTTGCGCCGGCGAAGTGTTGCCTCAACACGCGCCAACTGAGGACGGCGCGAGAGTCTTTCTGGGGTGGACCACCACGCGGCATTGGTTACTGCCGCCGCAGGACGTCGCTTCAAGCCGGGCGGTTGAGCAGCAGTGACGCAAGAGATCCAAATGTGGGAGCTGCGGTGCGACGATTCGACATTTAGATCCTCAGTGTGCTGACGAATCTCTCTGTGCCCAAACAAAAAATGCGCCCCTGAGGGCGCATTTTTTTGTTCAGTCAGCCACGGCCTTTTAGGCAATCGCATCCCAAGCACGGTCACCGTTCTCGTCTTTAATCCGAGTCGGCAGCCCCATCACGTCCAGCGCTTTGAGGAACGGCTCCGCTGGCAGTTCCTCGACGTTGGCCATGTGTTTCACATCCCACTCGCCACGCGCAACCAGCAGCGCTGCGGCCACCGGTGGTACGCCTGCGGTGTAGGAGATGCCCTGGCTGTCGGTTTCGGCAAAGGCTTCTTCGTGATCAGCCACGTTGTAGATAAACATCTCACGTGGCTGGCCATCTTTGGTGCCTTTGACCAGGTCGCCGATGCAGGTCTTGCCGGTGTAGCCTGGGGCGAGCGAAGACGGGTCGGGCAGCACGGCCTTGACCACTTTCAACGGCACCACTTCCAGGCCTTCGGCGGTGGTGACCGGCTTTTCGGAGAGCAGGCCGAGGTTTTTCAGCACGGTGAACACGTTGATGTAGTGTTCGCCGAAGCTCATCCAGAAACGCACGTTGGGCACGTCGAGGTTTTTCGACAGCGAGTGCACTTCATCGTGGCCGGTCAGGTACAGGTTTTGCGAACCGACTACCGGCAGGTCGTCGGTACGTTTGACTTCGAACATGGTGTTACTGGTCCACTGGCTGTTCTGCCAGCTCCAGACCTGCCCGGTGAATTCGCGGAAGTTGATTTCCGGGTCGAAGTTGGTGGCGAAGTATTTGCCGTGGGAGCCGGCATTGACGTCGAGAATGTCGATCGAATCAATGCGGTCGAAATGCTGTTGCTGCGCCAGCGCGGCATACGCGTTGACGACACCCGGGTCGAAGCCCACGCCAAGGATGGCGGTGATGTTCTTCTGTTTGCACTCTTGCAGGTGGTTCCACTCGTAGTTGCCGTACCACGGCGGGGTCTCGCAGACTTTGCCCGGCTCTTCGTGGATGGCGGTGTCGAGGTACGCAACGCCGGTATCGATGCAGGCGCGCAGCACCGACATGTTGAGGAAGGCGGAACCTACGTTGATGACGATCTGCGAGTCGGTCTCGCGGATCAGGGCCTTGGTCGCTTCCACGTCCAGGGCGTTCAGCGCGAAGGCTTGGATGTCGGCGGGAACCTTGAGGCTACCCTTGGCCTTGACGCTGTCGATGATGGCCTGGCATTTGGAGATGTTGCGCGACGCGATAGCAATACGACCGAGTTCGTCGTTGTGCTGCGCGCACTTGTGGGCCACCACCTTGGCGACACCTCCTGCACCAATGATAAGAACGTTCTTTTTCAATTGCTTTATTTCTCCTATATCCGCCAGCTTACGAAAGGCTGGACAGGTAGTCGTCGTAACCAAATTCACGAACCACCTCGACTGTACCGTCGAGTTGTTTCACTACGATGGACGGCATTTTCAGGCCGTTGAACCAGTTTTTCTTGACCATGGTGTAGCCTGCGGTGTCGATAAACGACAGCCGATCGCCGATGGCCAGCGGACGATCAAATTGATACTCGCCGAAGATGTCCCCGGCCAGGCAGGATTTGCCGCACACCATGTAGGTGTGTTCACCCTCGCTCGGCGCCAGCTTGGCGTTGAGGCGGTAGATCAGCAGGTCCAGCAGGTGGGCTTCGATGGAGCTGTCGACCACGGCGAGGTTTTTGCCGTTGTAGAGGGTGTCGAGCACGGTGACTTCCAGGGACGCACTGTTGGTGATCGCCGCTTCGCCGGGTTCCAGGTAGACCTGCACGCCGTACTTCTCGGAGAACGCCTTCAAACGGGCGCAGAACGCGTCGATTGCGTAGCCTTCACCGGTAAAGTGAATGCCGCCGCCGAGGCTGACCCACTTGACCTTGTGCAGCAACTCACCGAAGCGTTCTTCGATGGTGCCCAGCATCTTGTCGAACAGGCTGAAGTCGCCGTTCTCGCAGTTGTTGTGGAACATGAAGCCGGAGATCTGTTCGATCACGCCTTCGATCTTCACCGGGTCCCACTCGCCCAAACGGCTGAACGGGCGCGCCGGGTCGGCCAGCAAGTAGTCGGAGCTGCTCACCTGTGGGTTCACACGCAGGCCACGGGTCTTGCCCTCGGAGCGCTCGGCAAAACGCTGCAGCTGGCTGATCGAGTTGAAAATGATCTTGTCACAGTTATCCAGCATCTCTTCGATTTCATCGTCGGCCCAGGCCACGCTGTAGGCGTGCGCTTCGCCTTCGAACTTCTGGCGGCCGAGCTTCAACTCATACAGCGACGACGAGGTGGTGCCGTCCATGTATTGCTGCATCAGGTCGAAGACCGACCAGGTGGCGAAGCACTTGAGCGCCAGCAGAGCCTTGGCGCCGGACTGTTCGCGCACGTAAGCAATCTTCTGCATGTTGACCAGAAGTTTCTGTTTATCGATGAGGTAGTACGGCGTTTTGATCATTTTTGAGAGCCTGCGGCGGTGCCTGCCAAAAAAGGACACGCATTGTGCCCGCACTTGGATCAGATCGAAAGGTTAGCGGGCGGATTTTGCCGGGATTCGATTCACGGTCGCCGGTGACTCTGGCGAAACTTCGTGACTGTTTAGCGTATGGCGGCGCAAATACGCCGCCATCGCGGCGAAGCGTTGACGGGTTTCGTGCTCGAACAGGCGGTTGGCCAACGGGTCCAGCAGCCAGCCGAGCCAGCGCGGGCGAAGGCCGACGTTAAAAGTGTAGATCAGCTCCGAGGTGGCGCCATCCAGGTCGCGATGGCGCATGGATGCTGACCACTGGTCGAACCAGCCGGCAGGTTCCACCAATACCGCGGCAGCCACCTTGCCCGGCACGTAGTTGACGAAGCGCGTGCGCAGGGCGAAATAGCGCTTCCAGCCACGCCCCTGGTTGAAGGTGATCGCGCCTTTATAGGGATGGCTGCCACCGCCTTCGACACCGGCGCGCGACAGCAGCGTGTCCCATTGCATACGCACGCTGTGGTTGTGGAACGCCTCGAAGGCGTCGGCGGCGCTGGCCGGCATGACCAAGGTGATGCGGCGTTGGCTCATGGCGCGTCCTCGATGATGGCGGTGGTGAAGCCCCAGCGCTCGAACTCGGCGGTGAACTCATCCAACTGCAAAAAGCCCAGGCACGCGAACGCGCCGGTTTGCGGCAGCTGTTTTTTTGCCAGCTTGAGCGCGATCAGCAAGGCCGCCATGCACGGGATCTCCGGGCCGTCACCGCCCGGTGCGGTCAGGTGCCAGGTCAGGGTACCCAACTGGCCGTTGCTGCGCAGGCCCTGCACGCGCACTTGCATGGCGCCGGTCGGGCTGCCGAAGCGGTCGAGAAAACGGCTGGAAAATGCATCAAGCTGTGCGGCGTAACGGCTGATCGGCAAGGGCACGCCGAGGCGGCGCAGCGCGGCGGCGAACCACAGCGCTACGTGTTGGACGGGCAGTTCCAGCGCCGCATGAAAGGCCACGTCGCGTACGCCGGGATAGCGCTCTGGGAACAGCGCCAAGTCCGGCACATCACACGCCGCGCCCCAGCGCTTACCGATGCTTTCGAAGTGAAAGCGACGCAGGTTTTGCCAACCAAATTGTCGCGTCCAGGCGCCGCCATTCCAGCGTTCGAACCCAAGACCGGCATAGCCAAACACCGCCTGGATGGTCGCAACCCCACGCACGGCTTGTTGGCCGGGGGCGATCACGGTCTGGATGCTGTCGATGCGCGTAAAGGATTGGGCCAACTGATCGACCACCGCCGAGGACAACCCCGGCACGCTGCTGGCACCGGAAATGGCCAGCACGCCGGCGGCTTTCGCTTCGGCATCGACATTGGCGGCGAACTCGGCGACAAACGCGCGGCCATCGGCCAGGTCCAGGTAATGCGCCCCGGCCGCGCAGGCTGCCTTGGCGACGCGATAATCCTGGCCTTGAAAGGGCCCCGCACAGTGAATCACCAGATCAGGTTTGGCGCCCGCCAGGCGCTGTTCGAAGTCGGCGGCGCCAATGTCCAGGGGCAGGGTCGCGACCTGTTGGCCGTCGCTGAGGGTGTGCAGGCCTGAGTGTGAGCGGCGGCTGGCCGCAATCACTTCAATGCCAGGCTCCGAGGCCAGACGCCGACAGATACGCAGCCCGAAGTTGCCCAGGCCTCCAATGACGATGACACGCATGATTCATCCTTGAGCAATAGGGCAGGGTGCGCAGTATAAAGGCAGATGATCTGCGGGGCGCTAGCGCGGCAGCACATTCGGCCGACATCAAACCGTCATCTGTCCACCACTTTGCTGCCATATTCCGCCGTTACTGTCCTCGCCAATGAGATCGATCTCAAGCGAGTGACAATGACTGACCTGAAAGACGTTGCGCAACTGGCCGGCGTATCCCGCGCCACCGCCGCCCGCACCTTTGCTTCCCCCGACCAAGTGCGCCCGGCCACCCGTGAGCAGGTGTTCGCCGCCGCCCGCGAGCTGGGCTTTCGACCGAATCTGCTCGGCCGCCAACTGCGCCTGCAAACCACCCAGCTGATTGGCGTGGTGGTGCCCAACCTGCTCAACCCGGTGTTCGCCGAACAGTTCCAGGCCATGGAACGTGCCGCCCGGCTGCGCGGCTACAGCCTGGTGCTGGCGACCACCGACTACAGCAGCGAACGCGAGAGCATCGTGGTGGAGGAACTGCTGCGCCAGCGCGTCGACGGTTTGGTGCTGACGGTGACCGATGCCGAAAGCAATAGCGTGCTGAACAGCCTCGCCAGCGAACAAACGCCGTTCGTGCTGGCTTATCACCAACCGAGCAACCCCAACTACAGCGCCGTGTCGGTCGACAACCGTGCAGGTATGGCCCTGGCCACGCGTTATTTGCTGGAGGCGGGGCACCGGCGCATCAGCATGGTCGCCGGCCCCGCGTTGCAGTCCGACCGGGCCCGCCTGCGTTACGCCGGCTATTGCGACGCGATGCGCGAGTTCGGTGTGGACAGCCGCCCGGTGATCGAAATGCCGGCCCACACCCAGGCCGAGTTCAAGGTGATCGAGCCGTTCCTCCAAGGCCCCCACGCGCCCACCGCGCTGGTGTGCTCCAACGATTTCCTGGCGATCAGCTTGATCGCTGAGCTGCGCCGCAACGCCTGGAATGTGCCCGAGCAACTCTCGGTAATGGGCTTTGACGGCATCGCCCTCGGCACCCAGATGCACCCGACCCTGTGCAGCGTGGTGCAGCCCATCGGGCTGCTGGCCAGCACCGTGATTGATCAACTGCTGGCGCAAATTGCCGGTAACGCTCCGATTTCCCATTGCCTGCCGTGCCATATCCGGCCCGGCGAAAGCACTCAACCCCTTGAGGAGACACTTGATGCGCGCGTTCAGTAAAACCCTGGCAGCCGTGCTGCTGTGCGGCATGGCCCACCTGGCCCAGGCGGCCGAAACGGCGATTTGCTACAACTGCCCACCCGACTGGGCTGATTGGGGCAGCCAACTCAAGGCCATCGCCGCCAACACAGGCGTGCAAGTGCCACTGGACAACAAGAACTCCGGGCAGTCCCTGGCGCAGTTGGTGGCGGAGAAGGCCGCGCCGGTGGCCGACGTGGTGTATTACGGCGTGACCTTCGGCTTGCAGGCGCAAAAAGCCGACGTGGTCGGCACCTACAAACCCAAAGGCTGGGAGCAGATTCCCGCTGGTTTGAAAGACCCGGCCGGCCATTGGTTCGCGATCCACACCGGCACCTTGGGCATCATGGTCAACGTCGATGCGCTGGGCGGTTTGCCGGTGCCGCAAAGCTGGGCCGACCTGCTCAAGCCTGAATACAAAGGCATGGTCGGTTACCTCGACCCGTCCAGCGCGTTCGTCGGCTACGTCTGCGCCGTGGCGATCAACCGTGCCCTGGGCGGCGATCTGGATAACTTTGCTCCGGCCATCGACTACTTCCAGAAGCTGGCGAAAAACGCGCCCATCGTGCCCAAGCAAACCGCCTATGCGCGGGTGCTGTCCGGTGAATTGCCGATCCTGGTGGACTACGACTTCAACGCCTACCGCGCGCGCTACAAGGACAACGCCAACGTCGCGTTCGTGATCCCCAAAGAAGGCAGCATCAGCGTGCCGTACGTGATGAGCGCGGTGGCCAATGCGCCGCACCGCGCCAACGCTGAAAAGGTCCTCGATTTCGTGCTTTCCGAGCAAGGCCAGGCCCTCTGGGCCAAGGCCTACCTGCGCCCGGTGCGCCCAATGAAAATGCCGGCCGACGTCGCCGCGCAGTTCCTGCCCGACAGCGACTACGCCCGTGCCGGCGTGGTGGACTACGAAAAAATGGCCGCTGTGCAGGAAGCCTTCGCCGCCCGTTACCTGAACGAGGTCAAGTAAGTGGCAGCATCGGCAAAACACGCCGCCTGGGCATTGGCCCCGGCCTTTGCGGTGCTGTTCGCGTTCTGGCTGCTGCCGCTGGCGCACTTGGTAGTGCTCGGCGCCGAGAGCCGCGACAGCCAGGGCAGCGGTTACTGGCAGGTGCTGAGCAGCGCGCAGTATTTGGGCAGCCTGGCGCAGACCTGTGTGCTGGCCGTTGTCGTGACGCTCACAGCGTTACTGATCGGCGGCATCAGCGGCGTGTTTCTCGCGCGTCAGCAGTTCTTTGGGCGTTCGGCGTTGGTGGCATTGCTCACCTTTCCCCTGGCGTTTCCTGGCGTAGTGGTGGGCTTCCTGGTGATTCTGTTGGCCGGGCGTCAAGGCCTGTTTGCCGCCCTGGGCCTGCAACTGGCCGGTGAGCGCTGGATCTTCGCGTACTCGCTGGTGGGGCTGTTTGTCGGCTACCTGTACTTCTCGATCCCGCGGGTGATCCTCACGGTGATGGCCGCGTGCGAAAGCCTCGACCGCAGCCTGGAAGAAGCCGCGCATTCGTTGGGGGCCGGGCATTGGCGCGTGGTGTGCGACGTGATCGTGCCTGGCCTGGCGCCCGCGCTGGCGTCCTGCGGGGCGATCTGCTTCGCCACCTCCATGGGCGCCTTCGGTACGGCTTTTACCTTGGGCACGCGGCTTAACGTCACCCCGGTGGCGATCTACAACGTGTTCACCAACTACGCCAACTTTGCCGTCGCCGCCGCGCTGTCGGTGGTGCTCGGTGCAGTGACCTGGGCCGTGTTGCTGCTGACGCGGCGCCTGGTGAAAAACGCGGGGACGGTCCTGTGAAGCGCTCATCGCTGTTCGTGATTCAACTGCTGTTCACCTTGCTGGTGTGCGCCTTCATGTTGGTGCCGGTGCTGATGTCGTTGCTGGCCGGGTTGACGCGTAATTTCTTCGTCGGCCTCTCCAGCGGCCTGACCTTCGACTGGCTGGTGCAGGTGTGGCAGGCCTACTCGCCGACGGTGTGGCTGTCGCTGCAATTGGCCCTGGCCTGCGCGGTGTGCGTCTGCGTGGTCGGCGTGCCGGCGGCCTACGCCCTGGTGCGCATGAACAACCGCTTCAGCCGCGCCTTCGAGGAGTTGATGGTGCTCCCGGTGGCGATGCCGGGGTTGGCCAGTGCGTTGGCGTTGCTGCTGACCTACGGCCAGTTCGGCACGTTCCGCAGCAGCTGGTTGTTCATCCTTGTCGGCCATGTGCTGTTCACCTTGCCGTTCCTGGTGCGCCCGGTGTTGGCGGTGATGCAACGCCAGCAACTGCCGGTGTTGGAAGAGGCTGCAGCCAGCCTCGGCGCGGGGCCGATCAAGCGCTTTTTCAGCGTGGTGGTGCCCAACTGCCGGGCGGGGATTCTGGCGGGCGTGCTGATGGTGGTCACCCTGAGCTTGGGTGAGTTCAACCTGACCTGGATGCTGCACACGCCGATGACGAAAACGCTGCCGGTGGGTTTGGCCGACAGCTACGCCTCGGCGCGCCTGGAAATCGCCAGTGCCTACACCCTTATCTTTTTGCTGATGATCGTGCCGCTGCTGATTGCATTGCAGGCCATCAGTGCTCGTTTGTCCCGTGGAGAGCGTCGATGACCGCTATCACTATCCGCCTGCAAAGCTGTCGCAAGGCATTCGCCGACGGCACCGTGGCCGTGCATGACTTGAACCTAACCGTCGAAGGCGGCGAAACCCTGGCGATTCTCGGCCCGTCTGGCTGTGGCAAAACCACCACCTTGCGCCTGATTGCCGGGTTGGAGCGCCCGGATGTCGGCCAGGTATTTTTCGGCGATCAAGACGTCACGCGCCTGCCCATTGAGCGGCGTGATGTGGGCATGGTGTTCCAGAACTACGCGCTGTTTCCCAACCTGGATGTGGCCGGCAATATCGTCTATGGCTTGAAGATTCGCGGCGTGTCAGCGCCTGAGCGCAACAAACGCTGCGAAGAACTGTTGGAGCTGGTGGGCTTGCAGCACCACGGCCGGCGCAGCATCCATGAACTCTCGGGCGGCCAGCGTCAGCGTGTGGCCCTGGCCCGCGCCCTCGCACCGCGCCCCAAAGTGCTGTTGCTGGATGAGCCGCTGGCGGCCTTGGATGCGCAATTGCGCGAGCGCTTGCGCAGTGAGTTGGATCAACTGCTGAGCGGGCTTGGCATCACCTCGGTCTTCGTCACCCATGATCAAGGCGAAGCCATGGCCTTGGGCGACCGCATCCTGGTGATGGAGCAGGGGCGCGTCGCGCAACTGGCCAGCCCACGGGAGATTTACCAGCAGCCGGCCAACGCGTTCGTCGCAGGCTTCGTCGGCAACCTCAATGCTTTTACCGTGCTGGATCGCACCGCCCACGGCTTGAAAGTCTGCGGCGGCGAGCTGCCGTGGCACGCGCTCGATTTGCCGAGCACGGTGTACTGCCGTCCCGAACACCTGCGTGTGATGGAAGACGAAGGGCACCTGCACGGCCACCTGGTGGCGCAATTCTTCCAGGGCGCACAAAGCCGCTTGCTGGTGGATGTCGGCGGCCCGCAACCGCTGCTGGTGGACAGCAGCGACAACCAACTGCACCGCGTCGGCGCGCCGATTGCTCTGGCGATTGCGCCGCACATGTTGTTCACCCTGAATGCGTGAGAGCCTATTTTGAACCGTCCGTTTCTTGTCGCTCAGATCAGCGACCTGCACCTTAAAGCCGGCAACCGCCTGACCTATGGCGTGGTGGATACGTTGGGCGCACTGCGCCGTGCCGTCGACCACCTGAACGCCAGCTACCCACGGCCCGATATTGTGGTGATCAGCGGTGATCTGGTGGACTTCGGCCGCGCCGATGAATACGCCGTGCTGCATCCGGAATTGGCGCGCCTGCACATGCCTTGCTACCTGGTGCCCGGCAACCACGACACGCGTGGGCCGTTACTGGATGCTTTTGGTGATCACCGTTATTTGCCAGCGTCGCCAGACGGCCCTTTGGATTGGGTGGTGGAGGAGCATCCGCTGCGTCTGATCGGTCTCGATTCGACCATTCCCGGTGGTCACGGCGGCCAACTGCTCGACAGCCAGTTGCAGTGGCTTGACGGACAATTGGCGCTGCGCCCTGAGGCGCCGACCTTGCTGATCCTGCATCACCCGCCGTTTATCAGCGGTATCGGCCATATGGACCGCGAACCCTTTATCAATGCCGCCGCCCTGGAGCGGGTCATCGCCCGTCACCCGCAAGTGGAACGCCTGCTGTGCGGGCATCTGCATAGGCCGATGCAACGGCGCTTTGGCGGCAGCTTGAGTTGCGTGTGCCCCGGCACTTCGCACCAGATCGTGCTCGACCTGCAAGACGCCGCGCCCGCGCATTTCAACTTGGAGCCGGCAGGTTATCTGCTGCACCGCTGGGATGAGCAGCAGGGTGTGGTCAGCCACAACGGCGTGTTCGGGGACTACCCGGGGCCGTATCCGTTTTATGACGCTCATGGATTGATTGACTGAGGTTTTACGGAGGTTCACTTCACTCAACTAAGCACTTAAACGTTCGTTAACGCGGCGGCCAGCCCAAGTTGGTCGCGTGCATCCTGCTGCCCTTTTTAAGCGCCCGGAACTTGGATTCCGCGCCGGAGTTCGTCCTGATGAAAGCCACTTTGAATGTATTAAGCGTATTGATCGGCGGTCTGGGTATTGCCCTGAGCCCCTTGGCCTCGGCTGATTTCTTGAGCGACAGCAAAGCCAACTTGAACATGCGCAACTTCTACTTCAATAACGACAACCGCGACGGCGCAGCTGCACCGTCGAAGACTCAAGAGTGGGGCCAGGCGTTTATCCTTAACTACCAGTCGGGTTTTACCGATGGCACTGTCGGCTTTGGTTTGGATACCGTCGGCATGCTCGGCGTGACCCTCGACAGCGGCGCCGGCCGCCATGTGGGCAGCTCGATGATCCCCACCGCTGACGGCAAGGCCGCCGACAGCTGGGCGCGTGGCGGCGCGACGGCCAAGGCGCGTGTTGCCAAGACCGAGCTGCGCTACGGCTACCTGCGCCCAAACCTGCCGATCCTGGTGAGCAACGATGGCCGCCTGTTGCCGCAATCCTTTGAAGGCGGGCAGGTCACCAGTAAAGACATCGACAACCTGACCCTGATCGGCGGCCAGCTGCAGCACACCACCGGCCGTGGCTCCAGCGATCGCAGTGGCCTGGCGGCGGCGGGCGGCACCCAAGATAGCAACAAATTCAACTACGCAGGTGCCGACTATCAAGTGAACAAGGACCTGCTGGTCCAGTACTACTACGCCAACCTCGAAGACTATTACCAGCAGCACTTTGCCGGTTTGATCCATGTATTGCCGCTTGGCGACTACGGCTCATTGAAAACCGACCTGCGTTACTTCAAGACCACCGCAGACGGCAAAAACAGCAACGCCGCCGGGCGTGCCGAATGGTATAAATTCAGCGGCTACACCAAGAACGGCAGTGGTGAAATCGACAACAACACCTGGAGTGCCGCGTTTATCTACTCCTTGGGCCCACACGCGATCACTGCCGGTTACCAGCAAGTCTCCGACGACAGCAACTTCGCCCAACTCAACCAGGGCGGCCTGGTCAACAAAGGCGAGGGCGGTTCCAGCCTGTACCTCTACACCGACCGCACCGTGCAAACCTTCATCCAGGCCGGCGAACGCACCGTCTTCGCGCAATACGCCTACGACTTCGTCGCACTGGGCCTGCCGGGCCTTAAGGCGTCGGTAATGTACTTGAAAGGCGACCATATCCTCACCACCGCTGGCAACACGGCCAGCGAATGGGAACGGGATATCTCCCTGGATTACGTGGTGCAAAGCGGCACGTTCAAGAACGTCGGGTTCGGCTGGCGTAACGGCGTGTCGCGCAGTGAAGTGGCGCGGGACCAGGATCAGAATCGGGTGTTTGTGAGTTATTCGATTCCGTTGATGTAAGTCGTCAAGTCGCTTGAGCCCCAATTCACCCTTGGGGCTTACGCTTAATCGCTGCTGCAACCCAGCAGAATCCAACGGCGCCCTTGCGCATGAATATCCAACGCGAATTCCCACCACACCGGGTAGCCTGGGTGGCCCTTTGCAAGGTGGAAGGTGTAGATAGCATCGGCTTTATTGACGTGGGCACCTTCCAACAGTTGCTCAACCAGTGCGGTTACTTCACTGCGTTTAGCGGGCAGGTCGATAGGCCCGGCAGCCGGATCACCAGGGTAAAGCAACGACTCAAGAATGTGCGCCCGCGCTTCATCAACACTGATGAGTACACTGCGGGGGGCTTCACATGACGAACTCACCGCTGATTTGAGCACCTCAATCAGCGGTCGATTCGCATCCAGTGGGCCATACAGGTCTATTGAGACGCTGTAGTTATTGCCGTACAGAAGGTGTTCGAGCCTGGGCATGTACTCAGGTCTGTTGTTGTTTATCACCTGCATGCGGTCTCCGGGTCATTGCCGATTGAGGGGGATCAGCGACTTTGCGTGGGTTGCGGTGTCGTCGCCCACGGGGTGGAAACCACAGCGCAGATAAAACTTCATGGCGCTTGGACTCTCCGTGGAAAGACGCACTGCTTGAAACTGTTTAGCGGCGTATTCCAGTAAATAGCTGACTAACGCCCCACCAATACGACGCTTGCGCATCGTTGGATCAACGTATATCCGTCTTAGTCGGCCGGTTTCTGGACCTGCGTATGGGTCGCGGGAAAGACCGCCAACTGCAAGCAATTGGCCGTGACGAAAGACGCCCACAAGGCACTCACCCGGTTGGTCAAACCGGTTCACCCGGTTTTCCCACTCGGTGATAAGCCGCGTCAGGAACCTGAACCCTTCGGCAACCGCGTGTGTTTCCAGGTCGCGGAGCTGCTCGGGAAGCTCTTCGAGCTTGCGTATCGAAAAGGCTTCGCTGGCCGGTGTCATACAGAGTCCTCGCAAAACCAGGCAGCCTTGGATTCAAGGCAGCTGTGCGCCTGATTGCGCGCAACAAAAGGCGTGTCTAGCGTGCCGAGTGCGATGGAAACCCATCCTCGGTAAAGCCCATTGGCATCAGACCAGAATAGCGATGATCCACACCGTGAACAGAATTGGCGAGTAACGCCCTGCGAAGACTCATAGCTTCGAAGCGTATCCGGCGAAGCGTTGACATTCAGCGCTGATTTGGGTGCGCTGGCATACGTGGAGAACGCCGCGCCGTGGCCTTTCTGGCACTTTTTGCAGTGGCAGTGGGTGACGGCTTTTAATCGAGTCGAAACCTGATAGTTGATAGCACCACATAGGCAACTGCCTTGAGTCACTGCATCCATGTTGGTGGGTCTCCCAAGAAGTACCACCCTAGTTTATTTCAGCGCGCAGAGGCTGTGGTGAATGAGTTGTCGTGGCTCGCAGGTTTTCTGTGGCAGGTGCGCTTAGGTGTTGGTCTTCAACTTGGTCCATAGCCGGGTAGCCAGCCGTGCAATGGCCGGGGGCAGGTCTTCGACGATAAACAACGTGTCCATCACGCTTTTCGGCGGGTAGATCGCCAGGTCCTGCTTAACCGCAGGAGTGAGGAACTCATCCGCCGCGCTGTTGGGGTTGGCGTAGTGGATGCTGTTGCTGATGTTGGCGATCACCTTGGGCTCGAGCAGGTAGTTCATGTAGGCGTAGGCGTTCTTTTCATGGGGCGCGGCCTTGGGCATCACCACCATGTCCAGCCACAGCGTCGAGCCTTCTTCGGGGATGGAGTAGCCGATCTGAATGCCATTGTTGGCTTCTTTTGCGCTCGTAGCCGCTTGCACTACGTCACCGTTGAAACCGATCACCGCGCAGATATTGCCGTTGGCCAAGTCGCTGATGTACTTGGACGCGTGGAAGTATTGGACGTAGGGCCGGATCTTCAACAGTGCCTGCTCGGCCTGTTTATAGTCGGCGGGTTCATGGCTGTGGTGAGGCAGGCCGAGGTAGTTGAGGGTGATGGGCAGAATCTGCGTGGGGTTGTCGATGATTGCCACGCCGCAGGTACTGAGCTTTTTGATTGTGTCTTCGTCAAAAAACATCTTCCACGAGCGGGTGACGTCGGTGTTGCCGAAGATCGCCTTGATCTTCTCGACGTTGTAGCCGATGCCCGCGGTGCCCCACATGTAGGGGAAGCCGTACTGGTTGCCCGGGTCGTTGACTTCGAGTTTTTTCATCAGCAGTGGGTCGAGGTTTTTCCAGTTCGGCAACTGGCTGCGGTCGAGCTTCTGGATTGCCCCGGCCTTGATCAGCCGTGACAAGAAGTGGTTGGAAGGGCTGACCACGTCGTAGCCGGTGTTGCCGGTCATCAACTTCGATTCAAGCACTTCGTTGCTGTCATGAATGTCGTAGGTGGCCTTGATGCCGGTGGCCTGAGTAAAATTGGTAAGGGTGTCGTCGGCGATATAGCCGTTCCAGTTGGAGATGTTCACTTCTTCAGCGGCATGGCTGGCCGCCGACAACGCGCCGAGTATCACCGCCACAGACAATCGCTTGATGTGCATTGCATTCACCTTTTTTGTTTTAGATTTCTGAACGGGCGCGCACCGCTTCGATGCGCATGCGCAGCAGGGCGCCAAGGTCGAACAGCGGGCGCGGCGGCAACCAGCCCGGTTGCGCACGCTGGATGACCGATTGCAGTAACGGCGAGCTGTGCCCGCAGGCCCATTGCGCCATCAGCCGGCCCCACAAGGTGCCGCGCGCCACGCCGGAACCGTTGCACCCGGCGATGGCGTACAGGTTGTTTTCGACCTTGGCGAAGTACGGTTGGCCCGACCGCGAAGCGCTGAGGTGGCCGGTCCAGGTGTAGTGGATGTCCTGTTCGGTGAGCCACGGGAAGCGTCGTTGCAAACCCCGCACATGGTGCTGGCGGCGTTGCAGCAAGTCGGTGTTGGACAAGTCGCGGGTGCGGTACTCGGCGGTGTTGCGAATCATCACGCGCCGGTCCGGCGTCAGACGTACCGTGGCGCCGAGTGGTCGCGTGGACAGCACGCCCCAGGGCTCGGCGGCGCATTCTTTGTCCGTCAGCGGGCGGGTGAGGCTGGCGCTGAGTTCCATGGGGAACGTGGCGCTGTGGTCCAGGCCTACGCGCGGCACAAAGGCGTTCAGGCACACCAGCACGTGCCGCGCTTCAATACTGCCGCCAGGGCTGGTCGCGCGAATGCTGCCGTTGCCCATGCGCTCAAGGCCGCTGATGTCGGTGTGTTCAAACAGGCTGACCGAGGCCGGTAACGCCGCCAGCAAACCCTTCACGTACTTGGCCGGTTGCAGCAGGGCGTTGCCATTGCCGCACCAGATACCGGCCTGGTAATGCGCGGTGCCGAGCTTCTGGTGCAGCGCGTCGCCTTGCAGAAATTGTGCAGAAGCGCCGAGGGCGAGCAAGGTGGCGAGTTTGCTGTCGACGTGATCGAGCTTATCGGCGTCATGCACGGCGAAGAAGTAACCGTTGTCGCGATAGTCGCAGTCGATGGCATGGCGAGCAATGCGTTGGCGCACCTCGTCGCTCGCCGCGCGGGAGATCGCGGTGTCCACCTCAAAACCGTCGAAGCCCACATTGCCCAGCAACTCGCTTTCGGTCGGGTGTTCGTGCGCCACCACAAACCCGGAGTTTCGCGCCGAGGCACCTTGCGCCGCGCATTGGCGGTCGACGATCACGATACGTGCATCGGGGTGCAACTCGGCCAGGCTGTGAGCCGCGCAGAGCCCGGTGATACCCGCGCCGATCACCAGCCAGTCGGCCTGCTGTGTACCTTTCAAGGCGCTGCGGGCGGGCAGGGGTTGGGTTTGGGCGATCCAGCCACAGATATTGTCCACGTTTACCTCGGCTGCATGCGTTGATCGCATGGATGATTTAAGTCGATGGCTGGAATTTATAGGGACTTGGGTGGTACAACCAACGCTATAAAATCATCCAGCTATTCGGAAAGCGCATGGATAAGCTTCGTCACGTACCGTCGATGCAAGGTCTGCAGGCGTTGGTGGCAGTCAGCGACAGCAGCAGTTTCACCCAGGCTGCGCACACGTTGTGCCTGACCCAGAGCGCGGTCAGTCGCCAGGTGCAGCAATTGGAAAGCCACTTCGGTGTGGCGCTGTTCACGCGCACCAGCCGCCGTTTGCAGCTGACGGCTGAAGGCGAGCAGGTATTGATTTTCGCACGCAGTATCCTCGCGCAACTCAAGGCGCTGGAGGACCGCATCTCGCCGCACAAACGCCCGTTCCGCATTCGCCTGCATGTGTCGTTGGCCGTGCGCTGGCTGCTGCCCAAGTTGAGCGATTTCTACCGGTTGCACCCGGACATTTCCCTGGCCATCGAGACCGTCGCCACGGAAGTGGTCGAGCCTGCCGGCGACAGCGATGCCTACATTCAGTACCTGCCCACGCCGCCCACTGATCCGACGTGCCTCACGCTGTTCCAGGAAAAACTGGTGCCGGTGTGTGCGCCCAGCCTGAAGCCGTTGGCAACCCTAGCTGACCTGCGCACCGTGGCGCTGCTGCACCGCTCGGTCGACCAGCAAGACTGGCGCGTATGGCTTGCCGCCAACGGCGCCGGTGCACTGGAGGACTACCGGCACATTCCCTTCAACCTCGATGAATTGGCGCTGGACGCCGCCGCGCGCGGGCTGGGTGTGGCGATGACCGACTTGAGCCTGGCCGCTGAGTCCATCGAGCGCGGCGTGCTGGTGGTGCCGTTGGGTGAGCCGTTGGAGACGGGCGGGGTGTATGCGCTGTGCTTGCAACCGATGGCGGCGTCCCACGCAGGGTGTGCCGTGGTCATGGCGTGGTTCGCACAACAGGTACAACGCTGAACTACAAACGTACAAGATTCAGCGTAAACCGCCTCAGTAGACTCGCCGGACTTCTTCTACGGCAGGTTTTTTCATGGACATTTTCCTCTACGCCTTCAGTGTCATGTACAGCCCGGGCCCTGTGAACTTGATGGGCCTGAACGCCGGGCTCACCGGTAAATTGCGCCGCTCCAGCGGGTTCTACATTGGCGTGGGCTGCGCGATGCTGCTGATGTTCGTGCTGTTCGGCTACACCGGCGAGGCGATCGTTTCCCAGGCGGCGCTGCCGTATATCTCACTGGTCGGCGGTGTGTACACGCTGTACCTCGCCTATCAAGTGTTCACCGCCCGCACGGTGGTTGAAGCGTCTTCAAGCACGCCGACCAAGGCCCTCACGTTCTGGAATGGCCTGGTGATTCAGTTGCTCAACCCCAAAGGCATCGTGGCGGTGTTGCCGATTACCAGCGTGATGTTGCCGGCGGCGCATGTTACCGGGGCGTCCATCGCCGGGGTTTCGGCCTTGCTGGGGCTGGGCGCAGTCGGTGCGCCGTGGGTCTACGCCTTGCTGGGCGCGGTGCTGGGGCGGCGGATTAACGGGGCGTCGGCGTTTACCGTATTCAATCGTTGCATGGGCTTGGCGCTGGCAGCGTGTGCGTATTTCATGTTTCACGCGTTCTATCTACACGTGATGGCAATATGAGTGGTTCTCGTGATCGTCTAGAGTAAAATGAGTTTGTCTCACTATGGGTGTGTGTCGACAATGGCTGCCATCAATATCGACATTGGAGTTGTAAGTCATGGCAGTCGCTCATTCCCTTGGATTTCCGCGCATTGGACGCGATCGTGAACTGAAAAAAGCGCAGGAAGCGTTTTGGAAGGGCGAGCTCGACGAGGCCGGCCTGCGTGCCGTGGGCCGTGACTTGCGCAAGGCGCACTGGGAACTGCAAAAACAAGCCGGTATCGAGCTGCTACCGGCCGGTGATTTCGCCTGGTACGACCAAGTCCTGACTCACTCGCTGATGTTCGGTGTGATCCCTGAACGCTTCCGCCCAGCCGATGGCAACACCACGCTGCAGACCCTGTTCGGCATGGCCCGTGGTGTCAGCGACAGCTGCTGCGGCGGTGCCCACGCCCAGGAAATGACCAAGTGGTTTGATACCAACTATCACTACCTGGTGCCTGAGTTCAGCGCCGACCAGCAATTCCAACTGGGTTGGGAGCAGTTGTTCGAAGAGGTTAAAGAAGCCCGTGACCTGGGCCACAACGTCAAGCCCGTGGTCATCGGCCCGCTGACTTACCTGTGGCTGGGCAAGGCCAAGGGCGGCGACTTCGACAAGCTAGACCTGCTTGACCGCCTGCTGCCGTTATATGGCCAGATCTTCCAGCGCCTGGCGGATTTGGGCGTTGAGTGGGTGCAAATCGATGAGCCGATCCTGGTGCTCGACCTGCCACAAGACTGGAAAAACGCCTTTGAGCGCGCCTACAACCAGATCCAGCGCGACCCGCTGAAAAAACTCGTGGCCACCTACTTTGGCGGTTTGGAAGAGAACCTCGGCCTGGCCGCCAACCTGCCGGTTGATGGTTTGCACATCGACTTGGTGCGTGCACCGGACCAGTACCCGACCATTCTCGACCGCTTGCCGGCATATAAGGTGTTGTCCCTGGGCGTGGTCAATGGCCGTAACGTCTGGCGCTGCGACCTGGAAAAAGCCCTGGCGACCTTGCAGCACGCGCATGAGAAATTGGGCGATCGCTTGTGGGTCGCGCCGTCTTGCTCGCTGCTGCACAGCCCGGTTGATTTGGGCCGCGAAGACACGTTGGATGCCGAGCTGAAAAGCTGGTTGGCCTTCGCCGTGCAGAAGTGCGCGGAAGTTGCGGTGCTGGCCCAGGCCGTCAACGCACCGCAAGCCCCTAACGTGCTCGCCGCCCTGGCGGAAAGCCGTGCTGTGCAAGCTGCCCGTGCGGCCTCGCCACGGATTCACAAGCCTGCCGTGCAAGCCCGTGTGGCGGCGATCACCGCCAAGGACAGCCAGCGTCAGTCGCTGTTTGCCCAGCGTATCGAGAAGCAACGTGCCGGCCTGAACCTGCCGCTGTTTCCGACCACGACTATCGGTTCGTTCCCGCAGACCGCCTCGATTCGCCTGGCGCGCCAGTCGTATAAAGCCGGCAAGTTGAGCGAAGCCGAATACGTCGAAGCCATGCACAGCGAGATCAAGCATGCCGTTGAAGTGCAGGAACACCTCGGCCTGGACGTGCTGGTACATGGCGAAGCTGAGCGTAACGACATGGTCGAGTACTTCGCCGAGCAGCTCGACGGCTACGTGTTCACCCGTTTCGGCTGGGTGCAGAGCTACGGTTCGCGCTGCGTGAAACCGGCGGTGATCTTCGGCGACCTCAGCCGTGCGAAAGCCATGACCGTGGAGTGGATCCGCTACGCTCAAGGCCTGACCAACAAGGTGATGAAGGGCATGCTGACCGGCCCGGTGACCATGCTGATGTGGTCGTTCCCGCGCGAAGACGTGAGCCGCGAAGTGCAGGCGCGGCAACTGGCGCTGGCGATTCGCGACGAAGTGGTGGACCTGGAAGCTGCTGGTATCAAGATCGTGCAGATCGACGAAGCCGCGTTCCGTGAAGGCCTACCGTTGCGCCGGGCGCAGTGGCAGCACTATCTGGACTGGGCCACCGAAGTGTTCCGCCTGTGCGCCTGTGGCGTGCGCGACGAAACCCAGATTCACACGCACATGTGCTACAGCGAGTTCAACGATGTGATCGAGTCCATTGCGGCGATGGATGCTGACGTGATCACCATCGAAACCTCGCGCTCCGATATGGAACTGCTGGAGGCGTTCGAAGCCTTTGCTTACCCGAACGACATTGGCCCGGGCGTCTATGACATCCACTCGCCACGCGTGCCGGATGCGTCGGAAATGGCCAATTTGCTGCGCAAGGCGGCCAAGCGCATTCCTGCGCAGCGCCTATGGGTCAACCCGGACTGCGGCCTAAAAACCCGCGGCTGGCCGGAGACGGAAGCGGCGTTGATTCATATGGTCACTGCTGCGCGGCAACTGCGGGCTGAACTGGCCTAACACAGGGTAGGCATGTGGGAGTACAGCCTGAGCAGCACACCCATCTGCCTGATGTATTGAGATC